>NZ_CAMLMK010000036.1 GCF_946481155.1 uncultured Flavobacterium sp. | reverse complement strand
ATTTCCTTTTGCGGTATATTTATAAACGTTGTTGACGTCTTTTTCAATTTCCAGACAAGGTTCGGCCACGCCCGGGGAATAAGCCAGGGCCAAATCTCTTTGCGTCGCGTATCGTTTTGTGGGAACCACCTGAATTTTACCAGGCGTAGGTTTTGCATGATATAATAAAGCTTCTCTGCGCTTACTGTCTTTGTGCATGGTTTGTTTATTTACTAACTAACAAAGATAAAAGGATAGAGAGAATAATTGAAATTTTTAGCTGTATTCTTTCAAAAAGTTTTCATTTTCCGACATCGCTTTCCAAATGGTTGCCTTTAAGGATTCTGCATTGAAATTATTAGGCTTTGCCTCGTGAAAATATAAGTCTGAAGAAAATTTTATTGCCTATCTGATAAGTTTTTCTTACATTAGTGAGTATCATAACTTTACAGTTCGTATCACAATCATGGTCTTAGAAAAAATGAACGAAATCCAGCAACAAAACCTGCCCGGGGAAAATTTAACCTTAGTCCACAGCGGGAGGGATTTTTTTGACCGGTTGGAACGATTAATTTCAGAAGCGAAATCAGAAATACATTTTCAGGTTTATATTTTTGACGGTGATGCCACCGGTACCCGAATTGCCAATGCGCTCATGCAAGCCGCCACCCGGAACGTGAAAGTTTACCTTTTACTGGACAGCTTTGGTTCCAATTCATTACCGGATGAATTCATAAAAAAATTGGAAACAAGCGGTATTCAGCTGCGTTTTTTCTCGCCTTTCTTTTCTTTTAATACTTTTTATCTCGGAAGGCGCCTCCATCATAAAGTTGTAGTAGTTGATGCCGAAAAGGTTTTGATCGGAGGTATCAATATTGCCGAAAAATATGAAGGAACCACCAAAGAACCGGCCTGGCTGGATTATGCCATATTGATTGATGATGCAAAAATCGGGGTAGAAGCCCAATCGATTTGTCATGCGTTCTTTTTCAAAACGAATCCGGGATATGTCCCGAAATACAGATCCGTCCAAAAACCGCTGAATGCTTCGCCGGTGACTGTTCTTCAAAATGATTGGCTGAAAGGAAAAAAGGAAATTCAAAGAGCCTATATCCGAATGATTAATGCCGCCAAATCGGAGATCATAATCGTGGGGAGTTATTTCCTGCCAGGAAGAAAATTAAAAAAAGCGTTAAAAAAAGCAGCGAGACGAAATGTAACCGTGCAGCTTATTCTCTCAGGAACCGGCGATGTACCTTTAGTAAAAGACGCTATCGATTATTCTTACTCGTCCTTTTTAAAAAACAACATTGCGCTTTATGAGTGGAATGACTCTATTTTGCATGGAAAAGCAGCAATAGTTGATGGAAAATGGGCTACAATCGGCTCTTTCAATCTTAATCACCTTAGTTCTTATGCCAGTATTGAAATGAATATAGGCTCCCATTCCGAACCTTTTACGGAGTATTTTCGGGATCATTTAAAGGAAGTTATTTCAAAGTGTACGCAGATTACCCCGGAATCGTTTCAGAGCAGGAATACTGTAAAAGCCCGCCTTAAAAGATTCTTTTCATATGTGATTGTGCGCTTTTTTGAAATCCTGATCACTTATTTGCCGCACATACGCTTTTTAAAACTATTTTAAAATGAAATGGAACTGGAAAACAATAACGCAATTCTTCTGGAAAATAGCCAAATCCCACCATAGCGTCAATGAAATTGCGTGGGGAGCAGCGATTGGTACTTTCATCAGCGTCTTTCCGACCTTTGGATTCGGAACGGTATTGGTATTGGTGCTAAGCAGGATCTATAGCTTTAACCTGCCCATTGCATTAGCCACCAGTATTATTTCGAATCCGTTTACCAGTCCGTTTTTCATGATCCTGAATTTCAAAGTAGGTTCATGGATTCTCAACAACAATGTTGCCTTCGACGTTGATCACTGGAAAGAAAACCTGGGTAAGACCGGTTTGAATATCTTGCTTGGGTCTTTTATCGTGAGCGCGCTGATGGCCGCAGGCGCCTATTTTTTCTCAAAATACATGGTTGTGAAATACAGGGCGATACGGGCAAAAAGAAAAGAGAAAAAGGAAAAGGACCTATAGTTATTTCAGGAAGTCAATATTCCGTTTCAGTCCGCTTAGCTTTGTACGTTTCACGGCAGAGTTTTTAAACACTTTTCGAAACGTATCTTCGGTAATTTCTTCCCAATCTTTTTTGGAGAACGAAAGGATTTCGGGGTTTGGATTGAAAAGCGGCTCGTTGTGCGGTTTTGAGAAGCGGTTCCACGGGCAAACATCCTGACAGATGTCGCAGCCAAAAGCCCAATCTTCAAATTTGCCTTTCATTTCGGCAGGTAAATTATCCTTTAGCTCGATGGTGAAATAGGAAATGCATTTGCTGCCGTCCACCACATAAGGCGCCACAATCGCTTCGGTGGGACAGGCATCTAGGCAAGCTGTACAGGTTCCGCAATGATCGGTGGTTATGGTATCGTAGTCCAATTCTAAATCGACGATCAATTCCGCAATAAAAAAGAATGATCCTACCTGCTTCGAGAGTAAATTAGCATTTTTACCAATCCATCCCAAGCCGCTTTTTGCTGCCCATGCTTTGTCCAGCACCGGCGCCGAATCGACAAAAGCCCGTCCGGATACCTCTCCGATTTCAGTTTGGATGAATTTGAGTAAGTCTTTGAGTTTGTCTTTGATTACGAAATGGTAATCCTGGCCGTAAGCGTATTTGGAGATCTTATAGCTTTCGGGATTTTGGACTTCCGAAGGATAATAATTCAGCAATAACGAGATTACGCTTTTAGCATCGTCTATCAACAATGTCGGATCCAGGCGTTTGTCGAAATGGTTTTCCATATACTGCATCTCGCCATGCATCCCATTTTTGAGCCAGCGTTCCAATCGCGGTGCTTCTTCTTCCAGAAAACCCGCTTTTGATATCCCACAAGACAAAAATCCGAGGCGTTGGGCTTCGGACTTGATGCGCTGTGTATAGACTGATTTCAAATTCAAAACACTATGCTAATGAAAAATTATTATTCTACATGCGATTTTACAGCTGGCGGAAACGGAAGTGCAATTGCATTTTCCGTCTCAAAAACCACCATTGAATCTATTTCTTTATGCTTACCAATTTCATAAAATCTACTTAGCGAAACAATGAGATTGTCAAATTCATTATCTGCACTTCCTTTTTGATATAGGATAACTTTTTTATTCTTCGAATTGATTTTTATTGAAAGTATAGGACAATCATAACAATTTGCTTTTATAGAATCTTTTTTTTGATTCTTCAACAGTTCCTCACTAGCGAGTTTGTCCGCCATCTGAAAAATAGAATCTGGCAATACTCCCGTTTGAGGATAATAGTTCCCTGTCTTGCAATAGTACTTTTTACTTGAATACATCAGAAAAGAATACTTCGTTATCCATCCATCCGTATAGCTAATTTCAAAAGTATCAAAACTTGGTTTATCTGTTTCTTTTTGCTGACAACCTAATACCAAAAACAGAAATCCGATTAACACTATAATTGTTACTTTGCACATACCAGTTATTTTACATTAGGGATTATCTGCGATCAGTTCACTTCGTTCGGGTGAGCAATTGTCTGAGCTCTTTTTTACTGCAGCATCGCTGAGATAAAAAAAGCGAGTGCGAAAGCCCGGCGCGCTGTAAGTATGGAGGCGGGCAATGCCCTAAAACAAACCTCCCTGAATATTTGTCTTAATTTTACCTAAATGCTTATATGCTTTTTCGGTAGCTTCTCTTCCCCGGGGCGTGCGCATGATAAAACCATCCTGGATCAGGAACGGTTCGTATACTTCCTCGATGGTTTCTCCGCTTTCGGAAACTGCGGTGGCCAATGTGGTTAAACCAACCGGTCCGCCTTTGAATTTTTCGATGATCGTTGTCAGGATTTTGTTGTCCATTTCGTCCAGTCCGTGCGCATCTACGTTTAATGCTTTCAGGGCAAATCTTGCAATTTCGATATCGATTTTTCCGTTGCCTTTGATTTGTGCGAAATCACGAACGCGGCGTAAAAGTGCGTTGGCGATACGGGGCGTTCCCCTGCTTCGGCCTGCAATTTCAATTGCGGCTTCCATGGAAATCGGAACATTTAATATTGAAGAACTACGCTGTACGATGGTCGTCAGCAATTCCGTATTGTAATAGTGCAGACGGCTCTGGATTCCGAAACGGGCACGCATTGGCGCGGTCAATAATCCCGACCGCGTTGTGGCACCCACCAGCGTAAACGGATTCAGGTTGATTTGCACTGTACGGGCGTTCGGACCACTTTCGATCATGATATCAATCTTGAAATCCTCCATTGCTGAATACAGATATTCTTCCACAATAGGACTTAGGCGGTGGATTTCGTCTATGAATAAAACATCACGTTCTTCCAGATTCGTCAGCAATCCTGCTAAATCTCCAGGTTTATCCAATACGGGGCCTGAGGTAATTTTTATGCCCACGCCCAATTCGTTCGCCAAGATGTTGGCCAACGTGGTTTTTCCCAATCCGGGAGGACCGTGAAACAAGGTGTGATCTAAGGCTTCGTCTCGCTGATTGGCCGCTTCAACGAACACTTTCAGGTTTTCCAGCACCTGATCCTGTCCGGTGAAATCATCAAAACTTAACGGGCGCAGTGCCTTTTCGATATCGACTTCCTGCGGAGTGAAACGCTCTTTATTGGGGTTCAGATTTTCGTTCATAGGGCAAAGATAACAGAAAGTGAGCAGTTTGCAGAATTACGACAGCAGTTTCTGGACCTGAAATCAGATATGATATCCCGGTGCCAGAATTTCCTTCCATTCCGGATGTCTTTTAATGTAGGCTGCGACAAAAGGACAAAGCGGCGCCAGCGGATACCCTTTTGATTTTATCCATTGTAGTGTTTTGGAAACGATTGCTGAACCTACTCCTTTTCCTTCTAATATTTTTGGAACTTCGGTGTGGGTGAGAAAAATAATATTTTGCTTGGTGATTTTATACTCAATAAAGGCTACATGACCCTCTACTCCCAACTCAAAATGTCCTTTATCCTCATTTATTCTGAGTTCCAGATGGTCGAGACTAATGTCCATCTTTGTCTTTATTATAATAATAGGACAAGGCTCCCGACGGACATTTTTTCACCTGCTCTACTATTTCGTCTGAACTGGCACCGCGTGCTTCAATCCATGGCTGTACCTTTGGACGGAAAACAGAAGGCAAACCGCGAACGCAATTTCCGGAATGCTGGCAAAGATGTTGTTTCCAAACTATAGTAACTTCTCCGTTTGAGTATTCTTTTTTATTTTCCATAATCGTAAGAATTAGCTTTATGAAAGTTACAAAAAAATCTATATTAAAAGGTATGTTTTTATATCTTTAGCAGGATAAAACACAAACTTTATGCAAGACGAGAATACACATTTGAAACGCGAATTGGGATTACTGGACGGTACCATGCTTGTGGTAGGCTCCATGATTGGTTCGGGGATTTTTATAGTAAGTGCCGATATCGCCCGACAGGTGGGTTCGACGGCATGGCTTTTATTAATCTGGTTACTGTCCGGTGTGATCACCATTATCGCTGCGGTAAGCTATGGCGAATTAAGTGCCATGTTCCCTAAAGCGGGCGGACAATATGTTTATCTGAAAGAAGCCTATAACAAACTTATCGCCTTTTTGTATGGCTGGAGTTTCTTCGGAGTCATCCAAACCGGCACAATTGCTGCTGTGGGTGTGGCTTTCTCGAAGTTTGCTGCTTATTTAGTACCCGCAGTCAGTGATGAAAATGTCTTGTATGAAATCGGATCGTTTAAACTCAACGCTGCGCAATTGGTGTCGATTTTCACAATCATCCTGCTGACGTATATCAACAGTCGCGGAGTGAAAAACGGAAAGATGCTTCAGACGGTTTTAACCATTATAAAAATTGCCTCTTTGGTGGGATTGATTATTTTCGGATTAATGGCCGCCAAAGCCAATATCTGGGAGGCGAACTGGACCGATGTCTGGGCGACGAAATCTTATAATGCCGAAACAGGATCCTGGATTCCAATCTCGGGAACTGCTTTGATAACC
Organism: uncultured Flavobacterium sp.; assembly: GCF_946481155.1. The sequence goes on along the minus strand of NZ_CAMLMK010000036.1, from coordinate 19,460 downwards.
GGAATTTCCGCCGCAATGGTAGGTTCCTTATTTTCAAGTGATGCCTGGAATGGTGTGACTTTCATTGCCGGGGAAATTAAAAATCCGCAGCGCAATGTGGGACTGAGCTTATTCTTAGGAACTTTTATTGTGACCATTATTTATGTATTGGCGAACGTTATGTATGTTGCCGTTGTGCCATTACAAGACATTGCTTTTGCGAAATCAGATCGTGTGGCGGTAGTTGCGGCTAATAATATCTTTGGAAATATTGGCACATTGATTATTGCTATCATGATTATGATTTCCACTTTTGCCTGTAACAATGGACTGATTATGGCGGGAGCGCGTGTTTATTATACTATGGCCAAAGACGGGTTGTTCTTTAAAAAAGCAGCCAACTTAAATGAATTCAGCGTACCGGCCTGGGCACTATGGGCGCAATGTCTTTGGGCATCGGCATTATGCTTAACCGGAAAATATGGTGACTTACTTGATTTCGTGGTGATTATTGTATTGATTTTTTATATCCTTACGATATATGGCATTTTCATCTTACGCAGAAAACAGCCGGAAACTGAACGACCATATAAAGCTTTTGGCTATCCGTTCTTGCCTGCGTTCTATATATTGGTGGCTTCTGCGATCAGTATTTCGCTTTTGATTACCAAATTCTCCACTTGCGGTTGGGGTGTACTGATTATGCTGGCAGGAATTCCTGTTTATTATATGACGAAGGCCAAAGAATAAAAAAACCTTTTATAAATGGAAAAACCCGCAGCAGTATTGTTGCGGGTTTTTATATTATTTACAGTTATATAACAATTTTGCCTTGCCGACATCTATCGGTTTATCAAAAGGAATATCCAGAAAATACTCTAATTGCCATTTTTGAGATGCTTGTGCCTGCTTACTCTCCGTTTTATCCCACGACGGATACACTCTTATAGCGCGTTTGCCTTCTTTTGAAACTGTAGAAAATATTCCTCGTTGTAGGAGTGCTGATTTCGGAAAAACGAATTGACCCAAATGACACTCTGTTTTTGCATTGATAACTACAAAATCAATAGCATCGGTAAAATCATAAGGTTGAATGGGGCCCTTTTCAATTCGTTTCCATAAAGTAACAAACTGACCAACTTTTGTTGGCGTGATCTTAGCGACACGAAATAGTATTTTTAAGCCGTTGATCTCGAGCTTATGGGCGGAATAGTCGGTACTTTCTGGCTCCTGAACCACATTTGTAATTTGGAAATTGCAGGGATTAAATAGTAGCTCCCTAACTTCAATAAGAGACATGGGAATCAGATCTTCAGGCATATAAACTTGCTTAAGGAAATTAAAAATGTAAAAGCATGTCACATAAAAAAGCCTCTCCACAGGGAAAGGCTTCTTTTATATGAATTATAATCTTAGTGATGAAGTTGTTCTTCTCCTTCTTTGTAAGGCACTGTTTGCGGAACGAAATCTTCGTCGTGACCTGGCTTGCTGTAATCGTAAGGCCAACGGTATACGTGAGGAATTTCACCCGGCCAGTTACCGTGCATGTGCTCTACTGGTGCAGTCCACTCAAGAGTGTTAGATCTCCAAGGGTTTTGTGGCGCTTTCTTACCGTAGAAAATACTGTAGAAGAAGTTCCAGATAAACGCTAATTGGAAAGTAGCTCCCACTAAAGCAAATACTGTAATCAATACGTTGACATCAGCTAAATCGTCAAATAACGGGAACGCTGTGTTTGTATAGTAACGTCTTGGAAGACCCGCCATACCAATGAAGTGCATTGGGAAGAAAACTCCATAAGCACATACTGCCGTTACCCAGAAGTGGATGTAACCTAAGTTTTTGTTCATCATTCTTCCGAACATTTTAGGGAACCAGTGGTACACACCGGCAAAGAACCCGTAAAGTGCGGAGATACCCATTACCAAGTGGAAGTGTGCCACTACGAAATATGTATCGTGAACGTTGATATCCAAAGTTGAGTCTCCAAGGATAATCCCTGTTAAACCACCTGTGATGAATGTTGAAACCAATCCGATAGAGAATAACATGGCAGGGTTTAGCTGCAAGTTACCTTTCCAAAGTGTGGTTATGTAGTTGAATGCTTTTACCGCAGAAGGAATCGCAATCAATAATGTTGTAAATGTAAATACCGATCCTAAGAATGGGTTCATACCAGAGATGAACATGTGGTGACCCCAAACGATAGTCGATAAGAAGGCAATCGCTAAGATTGAAGCAATCATCGCACGGTAACCGAAGATTGGCTTACGTGAGTTGGTTGCGATAATCTCAGAAGTAATACCTAATGCCGGTAATAATACGATGTATACCTCAGGGTGGCCCAAGAACCAGAATAAATGCTCGAACAATACCGGTGAACCACCTTGGTAATGCAAAACCTCACCTGAAATGAAAATATCGGATAAGAAGAACGATGTTCCGAAGCTTCTGTCAAAAATCAATAATAACGCAGCAGACAATAAAACCGGGAACGATACGATACCGATGATAGCAGTAACGAAGAATGCCCAGATTGTTAATGGCAATCTTGTCATTGACATCCCTTTCGTTCTCAGGTTAATTACGGTAACCACATAGTTAAGAGATCCCATCAATGACGACGCAATGAATATCGCCATGGAAACTAACCATAAAGTCATACCCGTACCAGAACCAGGAATCGCTTGTGGCAAGGCAGAAAGCGGCGGATAAATCGTCCATCCCGCAGAAGCCGGCCCTGATTCAACGAACAAAGAACACAACATGATAACGGTAGAGATAAAGAACATCCAGTAAGAAATCATGTTCATGAATCCGGAAGCCATATCTCGCGCACCAATCTGTAACGGAATTAAAAGGTTACTGAAGGTTCCGCTCAAACCTGCTGTCAATACGAAGAATACCATGATAGTACCGTGAATGGTCACCAAGGCAAGGTAAATGTCATTTCGCATTACTCCTCCCGGAGCAAATTTTTCACCTAAAAGGAATTTAAAAATACCGAAAGATTCTTCCGGCCAAGCAATTTGCATACGGAATAATAAAGACATCATAACGCCAATAATACCCATAATCAGACCTGTAATAAGGTACTGCTTCGCAATCATTTTATGATCGATACTAAAGATGTACTTTGTGATAAAAGTATCTTTATGGTGATGTTCGTGCTCGTGTCCGTGATCGTGACTTAAATCGTGTCCTACTGCTGACATATTTTTTTAATTTGAATAGTATTAAAAAATCAATTATTATTTTACCTGAGCTAAAATTTTAGTGGTATCCACTTTAACTGTCTCAACTTTTACAGCCGGGGCAGCAGCTTCAGCAGCCGGAGCCTCTGCAGCTTTCGCTTCTTTCACTACTTTGCTCAATACTGGCTTATCGCTTAACCATTTTTTGAAATTCGCTTCGCTTTCCACAATCACTTTCATTTGCATGTTGAAATGAGAAGGACCGCAGATTTTATTACATAGCAATAAGTAATCGAAGGTGTATGGCTCTAACGCCTGTTTGCCTTCCGCTACTAAAGCAGCGCTTTTCTTAGCTCTGATTTTGTTAATATTTGCCACTTTCTCTGCCATATCAGATGACTCTCTCATATCTTCAGTTGTTACTGTAGGCGTGAAAGCGAATTCCGTTACCATCCCGGGAACACAGTTCATCTGTGCTCTGAAGTGTGGCATGTAAGCAGAGTGCAATACATCCTGAGAACGCATCTTGAAAAGAACTTTTTTACCAACCGGTAAGTGCAATTCTGCTACCTGTTTGTCGTCCTGCGCATTAGGATCTGACAAATCAACCCCTAAAGTATTTACGCCTTCAATATAACGTACGTTCGCTTTACCAAGTGAATTGTCTTCACCCGCATATCTCGCTTCCCAGCTAAACTGCTTGGCATATAATTCCACAATAATAACATCTTCTTCTTCATCAACGAACATAATGTTATTCCAGGCATACAATCCATAAAGGATCAAACCAGCCAAAACAATAACAGGAATTACTGTCCAGATGAACTCTAATTTGTCATTTTCCGCATAGTACAACGCTTTATTACCTTGTTTTCCACGGTATTTGAAAGCGAAATAATGCAATAATGCCTGAGTAATCGTTTGCGCGATGAAAATCAAAATCATGGAAATCCACATCAATTGATCCACATCTTTACCGTGTTCTGAGGCAGAACTGTCCATTAAAGGAAAGTGCCCAAATTTCACACAGCAGTAAATGGTAGTTAAGTAAATGAAGACTAAGAAGCCAAACATTAAATAACCGTTCAAATTATTATCTCTATCGTTAGCTACTTGAGAATCATCACAAGCAACACTTCCCATTTGAGTCAAATCAAATATCTTAGTCAACTGCCAAACAGCAATTCCTAATAAAACTACAACTATAAGTACCAATAAACTTGTCATTTGTTTATTACTTTAAAATATTAATAATGGAAATGTTTGCTTTCTTCAATTAACGGGTTGCGTTTTGCTAATAGCGGTGATTTTGCTAAAGCGCTAAACACTACGAAAATGAACAATCCGAAGAAGAATAACAATGAACCGATCTCAGCTACTCCGATGAACCACTGATCACCAACTGTTGCCGGCATAATCATGTTGAAGAAATCAATATAGTGACCTGTCAGGATGATAAGACCAGCCATAACGATAACCCATGTAAGACGTTTGAAGTCGGTATTGATTAAGATCAAGATTGGAAGTACAAAGTTCATCACTACCATACCGAAGAACGGTAATTTGAAGTCTTCAATTCTTGTTACGAAGTAAGTAACCTCTTCCGGAATATTAGAGTACCACATCAACATGAACTGAGAGAACCATAAGTACGTCCAGAATACAGAGATACCAAACATGAATTTAGCTAAATCGTGAATGTGGCTTGTATTTACGTATTCTAAGTAACCTTTAGATTTTAAATATAAAGTAACGAATGCGATAGTTGTGATACCGCTTACGAAGAAGCTGGCGAAAACATACCATCCGAATAAAGTACTGTACCAGTGAGGATCAACGGACATTACCCAATCCCAGGAAGCAATAGATTCCGAAACGATAAAGAACGCTAAGAAACCAGCTGCCATTTTGAAATTCTTTTTGTAGAAGCTATCATCAGAAGCACCATCTTGCGCTAATGAGTTTCTTCTTGAGAAATATCTGTACAGGTTCCATCCGCCTAAGAACACCACCGCTCTGATTAAGAAGAAAGGAACATTTAAGAATCCCGACTTACCGGCGATGATAGCGTCGTAATGCTCACTTTTCGGATCCGTTACACCCTCTGCCATCCATGCAAATAAATGGTTCATGTGCATACTTGATAAGACAAGCAATACGATGAAGATAATTGATCCAGGCAATAAATATGCCGTAATACCTTCCATAACACGGAACAATACCGGAGACCAACCTGCCTGAGCTGCCCATTGGATAGCATAGAATGCTAAAACACCAACAGAAATCAATAAGAAGAAAATACAGGCAACGTACAAAGCAGCCCAAGGCTTGTTTTGTAATTGGTGTAATACATGCTCCAAGTGTTCCTGGTGTTCTTTGTGTGCATCTGCATCGTGGCTTTCCGCTTTAGCTGCATGTGTATCATGGTGTTCAGCTTCAACAACCGGAGCAACTTCTGCATTTGTTGTGTCTTTTTCAGTCTCATGTACTGAATCGGTTGCAACTACCGCATGCTCTTCTCCAGTTGCTTCATGAGTTTCAGCCGCAGCTTCCTCATGGTGTTCTTCTGCAGTTGCATGAGCATCGTGAGCAGGAGCCGCAGCATGAGCATCGTGGGCAGGAGCTGCCGCATGATGTCCGTCATGACTTTCCGCTAATATTTTTTCTACGTCTTGCGTAGTCTTAGGTGCAGTTAAAAAACCATATGCAATTCCCAATAACCCTAAGGCCATAAGGACGAATGCAAAAGTTTTTAATTTGTTTGAAAATGTGTACATATTCTAAACTTTCAAATGAGTTTTACTTCTTTAATTCTCCTTTTAATTTCAACACGTGGTCTGCAACCATCCAACGCTCTTGTTGAGACAATTGGTTTGCATGGGAGCCCATGGAGTTTAACCCATAAGTGATTACGTGAAAAATACTACCTTCGGTAATATCTCGGTCAGCATAACTTGGAACCCCTAAGAATTTTTCTCTTTTTACCAGGTTACCTTTTCCGTCACCTTTTTCTCCGTGACAGATAGCGCAGTAAATGTTGAATAATTCAGCTCCTTTTTCAGCATCAACCGATAAAGAATCCAATGGTGATTTTAGGTTAGCTTTAGCTAAAGCCATACCTGCAGGAGTATTTGGATATTCATAAGGCTCGAAACCTCTCTTGATACTTCCTTCAGCCGGTTTTAAACCTGCTTTTCCTCCTTTGAATGCAGAAGACTGAGAGTAGGTTTCATACGCTACTGACTCATACATATTAGGAAAGAACTGATAGTTAGGCTTTGACTTATCGAAACATGACGTCGCGACAATCGACACCCCAACTAATGCTACTATTTTATATAAGGCTTTCATATCTTCTATTAATGCTTTTCAATTACGTTAACTTCAACAGCTCCTGTATTTTTAAAGAAGGCAATCATATCATCTTCGTTTCCATTCACGGCAACTTCCATTAAGAAGTGGTCGTCTGTAGTTCTAACATCCGGATTTTCCGCAGATTTGAACGGCCATAATTTACTTCTCAGGTAAAAAGTGATTACCATTAAGTGCGCCGCAAAAAATACTGTCAACTCAAACATAACCGGAACGAAAGCGGGCATGTTCTGATAAAATGCGAAACTTGGCTTACCTCCGATATCCTGAGGCCAGTCAACAATCATGATATAGTTTAGCAAATTAGCCGCAACGGTCAATCCTACAACCCCATAAAGGAACGAAGCAATTGCAATTCTTGTTGGTGCCAGTCCCATAGCTTTATCCAAACCGTGAACCGGGAATGGCGTGTAAATTTCTTCAATGTGATGATGAGCCGCTCTTGATGCTTTCACAGCATCCATTAAGATATCATCATCAGTGTATATAGCATGTATAACTTTATTCGTACTCATGATCTATTAATGATTATGTGAATGATGTCCTTCTTTCTCTCTTTCTCTTTTGAAATTGTCCCCAGAAGTTTTCAAAATTGTTTTAACCTCTGCCTGAGCAATTACAGGGAAACTTCTTGAATATAATAAGAATAAAACGAAGAAGAAACCAATTGTACCGATATAGATACCCGCATCAACAAATGTTGGCTGGAACATTGTCCATGATGATGGAAGGTAATCTCTGTGTAATGATGTTACGATAATAACGAAACGCTCGAACCACATACCAACGTTTACCACGATGGAAATGATGAATGAGAACATGATGCTTGTTCTTAATTTCTTGAACCACATGAACTGTGGAGAGAACACGTTACATGTCATCATCAACCAGTATGACCACCAGTAAGGTCCCGTCGCACGGTTAAGGAATGCATACTGTTCGTACTCAACACCAGAATACCAGGCAACGAATAGCTCAGTGATATAAGCACATCCTACTATTGAACCAGTAATCATGATTACGATGTTCATTAATTCAATATGCTGAATTGTGATATAATCTTCAAGATTAGAAACTTTTCTCATAATGATAAGCAAGGTGTTTACCATCGCGAAACCAGAGAAAATCGCACCCGCAACGAAGTACGGAGGAAGGATTGTAGTATGCCATCCCGGGATTACCGAAGTAGCGAAGTCAAAGGATACAATCGTGTGTACAGAAAGTACAAGTGGTGTTGCTAAACCGGCCAATACAAGAGATACCTCTTCGAAACGCTGCCAGTCTTTTGCTCTACCGCTCCATCCGAAAGAAAGGATAGAATAAATTCTTTTGTTGAAAGGTGTTACCGCTCTGTCACGGATCATTGCGAAGTCAGGTAATAATCCAGTCCACCAGAACACTAATGATACGGAAAGATACGTTGAAATCGCGAATACGTCCCAAAGTAACGGGGAGTTAAAGTTTACCCAAAGCGAACCAAACTGGTTCGGGATTGGCAATACCCAGTAACCTAACCATGGACGACCCATGTGAATGATTGGGAACAAACCTGCCTGAACTACCGAGAAGATGGTCATGGCTTCCGCAGAACGGTTGATCGCCATTCTCCATTTTTGACGGAATAATAATAGTACGGCAGAAATTAGAGTTCCGGCGTGACCGATACCTACCCACCAAACGAAGTTGGTGATATCCCAAGCCCAACCTACTGTTTTATTTAATCCCCATGTTCCGATACCGGTAGAAATGGTGTAAGCCATACATCCTGCTCCCCAAAGGAAAGCGGCTAAGGCAATAGAAAATACTGTCCACCATAGTTTACTTGCTTTTCCTTCTACAGGACGAGCTACGTCTACTGTTACATCGTGATAAGATTTATCACCTATAACTAAAGGTTTTCTAATGGGTGCTTCGTAATGAGACGACATAATCCTTTATATTGTTTCTTAATTAATAGTTTATTACTCTTAAGTATTTCTAACTTTTACGTGATAGAATACATTTGGTTTTGTTCCGATGTGCTCCAATAAATGGTACATTCTTTCGTCTTCTGCTAATTTAGCTACCTGACTGTCTTTATCATTTACATCACCGAATACCATCGCTCCGCTTGTACAAGCTGCTGAACATGCTGTCTGGAATTCACCGTCTTTGATCTGACGACCTTCTTTTTTAGCTTTCAGGATAGTAGACTGTGTCATTTGAATACACATTGAACATTTCTCCATAACCCCACGAGAACGAACGTTCACATCCGGGTTCAATACCATACGACCTAAATCATCATTCATGTGATAATCGAACTCGCTGTTTTTACTGTATAGGAACCAGTTGAAACGACGTACTTTATATGGACAGTTGTTTGCACAGTAACGAGTACCAACGCAACGGTTGTACGCCATATGGTTCTGACCTTGACGGCTGTGTGATGTAGCCGCCACCGGACATACAGTCTCACAAGGCGCGTGGTTACAGTGCTGACACATTACCGGTTGGAATGCAATCTGAGGATTTTCAGAAGGATCTTCCATGTTGGTTAATGTTTCGATAGAATTCATTAAGCCACTTGTACCTCCTTTTAATTCTTCATCTCCTTTGAAAGTCTCTTCAGAAGAGTAATATCTGTCAATACGCAACCAGTGCATATCACGACTTCTTCTTACCTCTGATTTACCAACAACAGGAACGTTATTTTCAGCATGACAAGCAATCACACAAGCACCACATCCGGTACAGGCATTCATGTCAATCGATAAATTAAAGTGGTGTCCGATCGAACGGTCAAACGAATCCCAAAGGTCTACTTCCGTAGCAGGGGTCGCTTTGTGATCTAAAGATACCATTGGAATGATATTCCACTCTGCAGCATCTTTAGTATTGAATATTTCAAGGGTAGTTTCCTTAACGATATCACCTCTACCCATTAATGTCTTTTGTAACTGCACACAGGCAAACTCGTGATCACCTGCAGTTTTAGTCACTTTAGCAACCTGGTTTGCGTTTTGGTTAGCATACAATTTGTATGCATTAACACCAACCTGCATTTCCGTTTTCATTGCTTCTTTACGACCATAACCTAAAGCCAATCCAATAGTACCCACAGCCTGACCTGGTTGGATAATTACCGGCACGTTTTCAAGTTTTGTTCCGGCAACTTCGATTGTAGTATAACTTCCGTTAAGACCTCCGTTAGCTACATTGTAGTTTGTCAATCCTAATTTTTCAGCATCTTTTTTGGAAACGGTTACATAGTTATCCCAAGAGGCTCTTGTAATCGGATCCGGGAATTCCTGTAACCATGGATTGTTAGCCTGCTGACCGTCTCCCATACCAGTTTTAGTATAAAGTACTAATTCTAAACCACCTTCACTTTTAGCTTTTGCCAAAGCTGAAGCTGCGGTAGCGAAATCAGCTGTACCGCCAGCAACACCAGTAACTTCTGAAGTATACACTCCGTCATGCACTAATTTGTTCCAAGTTGTTCCTACCGCAATGGAAGAACCAACCGCTTTTAGGAAATCATAGTAAGAAGCTGTATTACCAGTCCAAGCCATTAAAGCTTCCTGGAATTGTTTTGTATCAAATAACGGACGGATAGTCGGCTGCGTAACTGCATAATGTCCTTTTGCAATCATCACGTCACCCCATGACTCTAAATAATGAGGTACTGGTGCAACAACCGTAGCTTTCACCGCAGTTTCGTCTTCTCTTAAAGAAAACACAACCGAAGTTTTAACTTTTTTCAACCCTTCAGCGAAATCATAACTGTTTGCTAAAGTATACATTGGGTTAACACCGTTCATAATTAACGTATGAACCGCACCCGCTTTCATATCGGCAACTAATTGCGCCACTGCTTTGCTGTCTCCTTTACGGATCAAACGCGGAGCTGATGGATTGAAAGCATCAGAACTTAATGCCTGGTTAATTGCCAATACCAATAATTGCGCATTAACATCATCCAAACCGGACACTAAAACCCCTTTTCTTCCAGCACCTTTTAATTGCTGTGCTGCTTTCATTACCGCTTCCTCCTGCTTACCTAAATTGGCAGCACCTGCAGAAGCACCTGTAACAGCATTGTATATTTTAAGTAAAGCGTGTTTTTGCTCTGTAACGGTAAGCGGAATACGTTTGTCTGCATTAGCTCCAGCTAAAGACATGTTTGCCTCGATCTGGATGTGTTTAGACATTTTTCCATTTTTAGGAACACGTCCTTTAGCGTATCCAGCATCATAGCTTCCACCTTGCCAGTCTCCTAAGAAATCAGCACCAACGGAAACAATAACATCTGCTTTTGAGAAATCGTATTCTGCTAAAGCTCTTTCTCCGTAAGTCATCTGGAAAGCATCCAAAGCTGTTGAAGAAGAAACCGCATCATAAACTACGTGTTTTGCAGATGGGTTTTTTGCAATGAAATCTGCAATCAATCGATCTGTAGAAGGACTTGCCATAGTGTTAGTCAACACCACTACTTGACCTCCTTTAGCTTTTGCTTCCGCTAAGCTCTTAGCCACTCTTGCATTTACATCTGCCCAAGAAGCATCTTTACCTTCAATCTTTGGCTGCTTTAAACGCATACTGTCATACAATGACAATACAGAAGCGTGAACTCTTGCGTTAGCACCAAATTTTGCATTTGGCAAATTATTATTTTCAACTTTAATAGGACGACCTTCGCGTGTTTTGATTAAGATATTCGCAAAATCAAAACCATCCATCATTGTTGTTGCATAGTAATCTGCAACACCCGGAACGATTTCTTCAGGTTGAACTACATAAGGTATAGACTTAACAACCGGACCTTCACACGCAGCTAAAGAAGCAGCTGCCGTAGAGAATCCAACGTATTTCAAAAAGTCACGACGAGTTGTTGATGAAGCAGACAAAGTAGCTGCATCTCCCAGGAATTCATCCGTTGGGATTTCTTCAACAAATTCATTGTTTCTTAGCGTCTCAACAATAGAGCTATTTTGGTCTAGCTCTTCAACACTTTTCCAGTATTTTTTGTTTGATGCCATTGTATATAAATATTAGCTTCTTAATTTATTATTAATAGTGACACTTACCACATTCTAAACCTCCCATTTGCGCCGCTGTCAATTTATCGACACCGTATTTCTTAGAAAGTTCATCGTGGATTTTCGCGTAGTACTCATTACCTTCCACTTTCACATCTGTTTCTCTGTGACAGCTCACACACCATCCCATAGTTAATGGAGCATGTTGTCTCATCACTTCCATAGTCTCAACAGGACCGTGACATTTCTGACACTCGACACCTGCAACAGTAACGTGCTGTGAGTGGTTAAAGTAAACGAAATCAGGAAGATTGTGAACGCGAACCCATTTAACCGGTCTCACGATTCCAGTATATTTTTGCGCTGTTTTATCCCAACCAACCGCATTATATAACTTCTGAATTTCTGCCGTATAGAATTCTTTCGAATGATCAACATATGTAGAATCTTTATCTCCCTGGAATTCATTAATGTTTTTATGACAGTTCATACAAACGTTCAAAGAAGGAATTCCCGAAGTTTTACTTACACGAGCAGAAGAGTGACAGTATTTACAATCAATCTTATTGTCACCAGCGTGAATCTTATGAGAGAAATGAATTGGCTGAATTGGCTCATAGTTCTGATCAACACCTATCTGCATCAAATAGCCGTAGATGAAGTACATCCCAACCAGGATCATCATAATAGTTGTAACCAATACTAAGAATTGATTTTTAGCAAAAGCTTTCCAGATTGGCAGCGATTTTTCTTTAACCGGAGTTTCAGCAATATTAGCCGACGCAACTTTCCTAAGAAGATTGGTAACAAAGAACAACATTACAACTAACATTGTCAATACCACCGCAAGAACCCCTAAGATCAGACTGTTAGAAACACCGCCTTCTTCTGAAGCTGTGCCAGCACCAGGACCTCCCGCTGTTTTCTCAACCACAGGAATCGGTTCTGATGTATAAGCCAAAATGTTATCGATGTCCGCATTGGATAATTGCGGAAAAGCAGTCATGGCTACTTTGTTGTTTTCTTCAAAAATTTTAACCGCCTGAGCATCACCGGATTTAATCATTTCACCACTGTTGTGGATCCATTTGTAAAGCCATTCCTTGTCGTATTTTTCAGCGACACCACGAAGGGCAGGACCTGTCATTTTAGCATCAAGCTTATGACACGCTGCGCAATTTGAATTAAAAATAGCTTTCCCTTGTACCGGATCACCTGCACCTGCTGCAGGAGCCGGAGCAGCCGCGTCTTGGGCTAAAGAACTCAGCGACAGCGACAAAACAAGCGCTAAGCTGAATATGAATTTTTTTGAAAACGAATTATGGTTACCCACTTTTTTCATAATTAAAATGATTATCAACTAAATTTGGCATGCTCATTTTAGACTAAACACAACATACCCTATTTAAAAACTCGGACAAAAATACGACTTATGAGTTATTATCAAAACCTTAAATTTGTCTTAAATTGTAATTTATACCAATTCTAAATAAATTAATCTCTTACGTTTATTTTTTTTAATTGTACTTTTGTTTTAAATATAGTTCATTATGAGAATTTTAAAATCTTTCGCTTACAGCTTTTTCTTATTTATCGCCCTTTCCACATGCCAAAATTCTCTGGCCCAAACCTCCAAAATTAACATAATACAAGATCCGAGGTTTGAAAAATTACTGGCAGAAAAAAGAAAAATAAACTCTTCAATTACCGTTAACGACCGTTATAAAGTACAGATCTTTTACGGCACAAATGAAGAAGCCAAAAAAAATCTTTCTACCTTTAAAAAAGAGTTCCGAAATTTAGACGGAACCATAATTTATTCCAATCCGAATTATAAAGTTTGGGTAGGCACCTTTAAAACCCGTATCGAAGCAGAAAAGAACTATAAGGAGATTCTTAAAAAATATCCGACAGCACTTTTAATACGGCCTAACAAATAATGAAGTCGAAGAAAATAATAATTATGACCGTGGCAATCCTTTATGGGTTGCTTTCGTTTTTATTGTTTTCAGAAACCTTGATTGTACAATTGATCGAAGCTCAGAAAGAATACTATTTAAATGAATCCAAAAATTTTGAGCAATTCGATTTTAGCATTAAAGATTGGGAAAGTCTTCAAGACAAAAAGGAATTTCAACGCGATGGGCATTATTATGATGTAAAGAAAATCAGCATTGATAAAAACAAGGTAACAGTTACCGTTTTGAAGGATGAATTCGAGAATCTACTGAATTACATCGCTAAAAACATTTTCCCAAAAAATAAAAAAAGCAAAACTTCGAAAATCAAACTCAAGTTAGAAATTTATCTTCCGAAGATTACTTCGAGCACCTCGAAAAACCAGCTAACACCTATAGAACATAATTATTATTATAGTTCAAAGGTTTTAATTCCACATGCCTCATGTGTTTTTCGCCCTCCCTGTATGTCTTAAAATAGCAAATAATAAAAACACGCCCAAACCAGGTGTTTAAAACTATTTTATATATACAAAAATGAAAAACTATCTATACCTACTAACCTTAGTGGTCCTGAGCGGTTATGGCCAAACACAAAAAGACTCTACCAAAACCAAACAGTTGGAAGAAGTTGTGATCAGCACCCAAAAATATTTGAAATCCAAAAAAGAGATTCCACAACAGGTGGAGTCAATTTCAAAGAAAGAAATTGAATTCCAGAATTTTCAGAACACCGCCGACATGCTCGCCAATACAGGCAATGCGGCCGTGCAGAAATCACAACAGGGAGGCGGAAGCCCTTTAATCAGGGGATTTGAAGCGAGCCGTATCTTACTTTTAGTAGACGGTATCCGAATGAACAACCTAATTTTCAGAGCTGGCCACTTGCAGAATATCCTAACAGTTGACGAAAGCATGATCGAAAACATGGATATCTTCTTCGGACCTTCTTCGACCGTATTCGGAAGTGATGCTTTGGGAGGCGCCATCAATATGGAAACTAAAAGGGCAAAATTCAAATCGGATGCAAAAAACACCTTTAGCGGAAATGCCTTAACGCGCTATTCCTCTGTAAATGAAGAAAAATCGATTCATTTCGACTTTAATTATGCCAGAGACAACTTCGCTTCCTTAACCGCATTATCGTTCAACGATTTCGGCGATTTGAAAATGGGTAAAGAACGAAACCACAACAATCCATTTTTTGGCGAAAGAGAGCAGTACATTGAAACCAATGATGGCGTAGATGCAGTGGTTGAGAATTCCGATAAATATGTTCAGAAGTTTTCGGGGTACAAGCAATATAACTTCATGCAAAAAGTGGCATACAAACAAAGTAACGGCAACCAGCACGATCTGAATTTCCAATATTCGGCTACGACTGATATCCCCCGTTATGACCGTTTGACCGACGCTAATGCATCAGGATTAAGAAATGCAGAATGGTATTACGGCCCACAAAAAAGAATATTGGGTGCCTATACTTTTAGCAACGACAAGGCTTTTTTAGGAAGTGACTTAAAAGCGACTGTAAGTTATCAAAATAATGAAGAAAGCCGTCACAACAGACGCTTCCAAAATTACAATTTGCAGAACAGAATCGAAAAAACCAATGCGTTTGCCTTAAATCTTGACCTGAAAAAGAAATTCACCTCAAGTGAGTTATTATACGGATTGGAAAGCTACTATGACAATTTGAAGTCAACTGCCAACCTCAATAACATTAATACAGGTGAAGTAAGTGATTTAGACACACGTTATCCGAATGGAGACAATAATATGTTCAGAAATGACTTTTACATTTCCTACTTAGGGAAATTAAAAGAAAACACTTCATGGAGTGCGGGCGCAAGAGTTGGTTATGTTACGCTAAAAAGTACTATTGACGATGATACTTTCTTCCCATTGCCTTTCAACTCCATCTCGCAAAGCAATTTTACTTACAGCGGAAGTTTAGGAATTATCCACAATCCCAGCAAGCAAGTGCGATTGGCGGCAAACATCGGTACTGGTTTCCGAGCACCGAATATTGATGATTTAGCCAAAATATTTGAATCAAATGAAGAAACCATTATTGTACCAAACGAAAACTTAAAGCCTGAAAAAACAGTTACAACAGATTTAGGAATTACAGTTACCAGCAAAAACAAGCGTTTCCAATTTGATTATACTTATTATTATACCCGTTTCATCGATGCAATCGTAACCGACAATTTCTTGTATAACGGACAAAGCACCATTATATATGGCGGCAATACTGAACCAAGCCAGATCGTGGCCAACCAAAACAAAGGCAGGGCTTACATTACCGGTTTTTCAACTTCAGTAAAAGCGTATTTGATTGATAACCTTCAGCTAACCGGATCTTTCAATTATACTTTAGGAAGAATCACCAGCGGCGACAGCCCTGCTCCTCTTGACCATATTCCTCCTTTCTATGGTAAAGCAGGACTGAATTATGCTGCGAAATTTGGAATGATTGAAGCGTATATGCTTTACAACGGCAAAAAAGATATTTCTGATTACTCCGCCGGTGGTGAAGACAACCAGGTATATGCCCCTGAGGGCGGAATGCCTGCGTGGGAGACTTATAATATCAAAGGTTCAGTAAATATTTTCAAAGGCTTTACATTATTTGCAGGTGCCGAGAACATTTTAGACACACAATACAGAACGTTTGCTTCCGGAATCAATGCTCCGGGAAGAAACCTCTATGGTGGTGTGAAATACAATTTCTAAGAACTTGCTCTTAAAATAAAACCCCGACTGGTCGGGGTTTTATTATACTTTATTTTTTGATAAAATTCATAACCTGAACGCCATCTGTTGTATTCAGCCGCAGGAGGTACACCCCATTTTGAAGAACGGAAACATTGGCACGATTGTCATTATCGACATTCATAACGGTTTGTCCCTGTATATTCATAATTGAGAAACTGATGATCTCACTTTTTGACTCCACCATAATTACTTCAGAAGCCGGATTAGGATAAAGGACTACTCCTTTGTTAATTGCAAAATCGGCAGTACCTAAAAGCGTGTTCTGAACAGCTCCTGTCAGTGTGGAATTCCCGGCAGCCAAATCTCCACCGCAATCGGAATCCGTGTCTGCGATATTTTCAACCCAGGTCCCTAACGTTAAACTCGGCGGATTTGGTGTCGATGCAGCCGTATTGTAATAAATCAGATACGGATTAACGAAATCTCCATTTCCGCTATCGGCAATAAACTCCCAACGGGAATTTGATACGCTCCATGAAATCTTAAACTCACAAGTTCCCAGTCCGCCACAGGTCTGCGCACCATCCACCGGTGTGGTATTGAACGTATTTCTTCCCGTAACATCCGGCGCTTCCATATTGAAGGTGTAAGTTTGATTTTCAAACAGGCCGTGACATCCGTTAAATGTAATCGTCTGTGCTGATAACGATGAAAACAACATCGTTACGCCAGCAATAAGTAACGCTTTCATATAAATTAATTTTGTGGAGGATAAATTCCCTGCAAAGCTATTATGAAAGTCACTGACAATGACGGCTGGACATTATTTACCGGCTGGCTACCTCCACTCACTCCAATCATTGAAGGGTGCATTTGCGTATTTGCACCGGCTGCGGCATATTCTTTATCAAGTGTTTTTGTATTTGCAGGAAAAGTGCTTGTCGGCACATTTTGGTCACCATCTGACGTTGAAGCATTTACCGTGTGATTATGAGCAGGCATCTGTGCTACGGTTAGCGTATTGGTTTCCGAACCGGTCACCTCACCTAAGGTTCTTGGCGAAAGTCCTGGACCCTGACCCGGAGCCATAGGTACGCGGCCTCTTAAATCAGGCAAAGCGAATGTCGTCTGACCATCACCACCATAGGTTGTTCCTAAAAGAGAAAACAAGGCGGTGTTTTGTGCAATCGACAGTATTTGCCCTTCGCATTTTGCCCATCCACTAGGCGCAAAGGTTCCGGCGAACATTCTGATTTCACCAATATATGCATCCTGACAAAATGCTTTTTGCGTTCCTAAGAATGAAAAAGCCAGCAAAAGTAAAAGTGTAATTTTTCTCATGATAGTTTATTTTTTTTACAAAATTATGGAAAATATTCTTACAGGAAAGTTTTTGAAATCAAATCGCGGTAAACAGCACCATTAATCGATTAAACGCAAAAAACCCCGACGAATCGGGGTTCTTTAATATAAAGTCGTTACTTATTTCAGTTTCTTTTTAACTTCAACTTCATGGAAGCACTCGATTAAATCGTATTCCTTAAGATCGTTGTAGTTCTTGATCTGCATACCACAATCATAACCTTTGGAAACTTCCTTAACATCATCCTTGAATCGTTTTAGTGCCAATAGCTCTCCGGTATAGATAACCACACCTTCGCGGATCAAGCGGATTTTAGCATTTCTAAGGATTTTACCATCCGTAACCATACATCCGGCGATAGTTCCCACTTTAGATATTTTAAACAATTCACGAACTTCAGCAGTTCCGGTAATTTCTTCTTTCATTTCCGGAGAAAGCATTCCTTCCATCGCATCTTTCAGGTCGTCAATTGCATCATAGATAATAGAGTAATGACGGATATCGATTTCTTCTTTTTCAGCTAATTGCTTAGCATTTCCTTGCGGGCGCACGTTGAATCCGATAATAATCGCATCGGAAGCCGAAGCAAGCAATACATCCGATTCGGTAATCGCTCCTACTCCTTTATGAATAATTTTGATCTGAATTTCTTCGGTTGACAATTTAGAGAATGAATCGGATAATGCCTCTACGGAACCATCCACATCCCCTTTCAGGATAATGTTCAATTCCTTGAACTGACCCAATGCGATACGACGACCGATTTCGGCAAGCGTAATGTGCTTTTGCGTACGAACCGATTGCTCACGTAACAACTGCATACGTTTTGCTGCAATTTGTTTCGCTTCTCTCTCGTCTTCGAATACGTTGAATTTATCACCCGCAGTTGGCGCACCGTCCAATCCTAAGATGGATATTGGTGTTGAAGGTCCTGCTTCTTTAACCGAGTTCCCTCGCTCATCGAACATCGCCTTAACTTTACCATGGTTTTTACCAGCCAATACGTAATCCCCGATTTTCAGCGTTCCCGCCTGTACCAGAATTGTTGTTACATATCCACGTCCTTTGTCTAATTGTGCTTCCACAACTGTACCTACTGCCGGTTTATTTGGATTTGCTTTCAGGTCTAAAATTTCGGCCTCAAGCAATACTTTTTCTAATAATTCTTTAACTCCAAGACCAACTTTGGCAGATACATCATGAGATTGGTATTTACCACCCCAGTCTTCTACCAATAAGTTCATCGAAGCCAGTCTTTCTTTAATTTTCTCAGGATTCGCAGTTGGCTTATCCACTTTATTGATTGCGAAAATCAATGGAACGCCTGCAGCCTGAGCATGGCTGATTGCCTCTTTGGTTTGTGGCATGATGTCGTCGTCGGCAGCGATTACGATAATCGCGATATCCGTTACCTGAGCACCACGGGCACGCATTGCGGTAAACGCTTCGTGACCCGGTGTATCAAGGAAAGTGATTTCCTGACCGTTCTCCAATTCCACCCCATACGCTCCGATGTGCTGTGTAATACCTCCGGACTCACCGGCAATTACGTTTGCTTTACGGATGTAATCCAGTAGGGATGTTTTACCGTGATCCACGTGACCCATTACCGTTACGATTGGCGCTCTGAACACTAAATCTTCCGGTCTGTCTTCCACCACCTCGATTGCTTCTTCGATATCGGTAGTGATAAATTCCACTTCGTAACCGAATTCGTCGGCTACAATCGATAACGTTTCCGCATCCAGACGCTGGTTCATGGTTACCATGATTCCAAGAGACATACATGTACCGATTACTTTTGTAATAGGCACATCCATCATGGTTGCAATTTCTCCTACGGTCACAAACT
>NZ_CAMLMK010000035.1 GCF_946481155.1 uncultured Flavobacterium sp. | reverse complement strand
AACTATGCTATGGTTTAAATGACTTGGTAGATGCTGTAAAAGTAGCTATGCGTGTGATTGAAGGATTATATGACGGCGTTACTACATCAGAATTAGATAATCTTGCGGCGGAAACTGCGGCTTCCATGACCATTGCGCATCCGGATTATGCACAATTGGCGGCTCGTATTGCCATTTCCAACTTGCATAAAAATACCAATAAATCGTTTTCGGAAACAATGAACGAAATGTTTCATTATGTGAATCCGAGAAACGGCCAGGAAGCGCCATTGCTTTCAGAAGAAGTACACAAAGCGATTATGGATAATGCCGAATTTTTGAATTCGCATATCATTTATAACCGCGATTTTAATTATGATTATTTCGGTTTCAAAACATTGGAACGTTCTTATTTGCTGAAAATAAACGGGAAAATTGTAGAGAGACCACAACATATGCTAATGCGTGTCGCGGTGGGAATCCATTTGAATGACATGGAAGCGGTGATTGAAACCTACGACTTAATGTCGAAGAAATTCTTCACGCATGCTACGCCAACGCTTTTCAACGCGGGAACGCCTAAGCCGCAAATGTCTTCTTGCTTCCTTTTGGCAATGCAGGACGATAGTATCGACGGAATTTACGATACCTTAAAGCAAACAGCGAAAATCTCGCAATCAGCGGGAGGAATCGGGTTGTCTATTCATAACGTAAGAGCTACAGGTTCTTACATCCGCGGTACAAACGGAACTTCAAACGGAATCGTACCAATGCTGCGAGTTTTCAACGACACAGCACGTTACGTAGATCAGGGTGGTGGAAAACGTAAAGGAAGTTTTGCAATTTATATCGAAACCTGGCATGCGGATATTTTCGATTTCCTGGATCTGAAAAAGAATACCGGAAAAGAAGAAATGCGAGCCAGAGATTTATTCTTCGCGATGTGGACTTCCGATTTATTCATGAAACGAGTACAGGAAGATTCTACCTGGACGCTGATGTGCCCGAACGAATGTCCGGGATTGTATGACGTGTACGGTGACGAATTTGAAAAATTATATATTTCCTACGAAGAAAGAGGAAAAGGAAGAAAAACCATCAAAGCACGTGAGTTATGGGAAAAAATTCTGGAATCGCAAATCGAAACCGGAACGCCATACATGCTTTATAAAGATGCTGCCAACCGTAAATCGAACCAAAAGAATCTTGGAACCATTCGCTCGTCGAATTTATGTACCGAGATTATGGAATATACTTCGAAAGATGAAATTGCAGTGTGTAATCTGGCTTCTATTTCATTGCCGATGTTTGTTGAAAACGGAGCATTTAATCACGAGTTGTTATTCAATGTGACGAAACGTGTGACGAAAAACCTAAACAAAGTAATCGACAGAAATTATTATCCGGTAAAAGAAGCTGAGAATTCCAATATGCGCCACCGTCCTGTTGGGCTGGGTGTGCAAGGTTTAGCCGATGCATTCATTATGCTGCGTATGCCTTTTACATCGGATGCGGCTAAGAAATTAAATCAGGAAATATTTGAAACCCTTTATTTTGCTGCCGTAACCGCTTCTATGGAAATGGCAAAAGAAGAAGGACCATATTCTACTTTCAAGGGTTCGCCAATTTCACAGGGAGAATTCCAGCACAATTTGTGGGGAATAAAAGATGAGGAATTGTCAGGTCGTTGGGATTGGGCTTCTCTGAGAAAAGAAGTGATGGAACACGGAGTGCGAAACTCATTGTTAGTGGCGCCGATGCCAACAGCATCCACTTCGCAAATTCTTGGAAACAACGAAGCTTTCGAGCCATACACTTCAAATATTTATACCAGAAGAGTACTTTCGGGAGAATTTATTGTCGTAAACAAACACTTATTGAACGATTTAGTGAAGCAAGGGTTGTGGAACGAGAACCTGAAGCAGGAAATTATGCGTCATAACGGATCGGTCCAGAATATTGATGCCATTCCTCAGGATTTAAAAGAATTGTACAAAACCGTTTGGGAGATGTCTATGAAAGATATCATCGATATGTCGCGTCAAAGAGGTTATTTTATTGACCAGTCGCAATCGTTGAACTTGTTTATGCAAGATGCCAATTATTCTAAGCTCACGTCAATGCATTTCTACGCTTGGCAATCAGGTCTGAAAACGGGAATGTACTATTTGAGAACCAAATCAGCAGTGGACGCGATCAAGTTCACGCTGAACAACGATAAAAAAGCAGAGCCGATTGCAGTAGCCGCAGAAGTTGCCAATGAAAATACTGCAATGACAGAAGATGAATTCCGAGCCATGATCGAGCGTTCCAAAAATGCTGATCCGGAAGACTGTGAAATGTGCGGGTCTTAATAAGTTATACAATGAAGAAACAGCTGTCAACCCGACGGCTGTTTTTATTTTATGCCAATTCGCCATTGTCTTTGTATCTTTGTATCCTAAAATAGCGATTATGACAAAAGATAAGAAAAAAGGAGTGTATACCGGAATCATCGAAAAAGATGCCAACGGGAATTATTTCTGCGGAGAATATTTACTGGATTACCAATATACCGAAGCCAGCTTTAAGGTAGGTGATGAGATCAACATCAAATCGGTTATAGAAAACCCAAGCGATAAAAGCTACGATCAGTATCCGAAGAAATCCCGCAATTTCTTTTTGTCCAATAAAAAAGAATAATCATTTCCGATACTAAAATTCCCTTTCCTTGAGCACTTTATATTTCACCGACCGAAGCAATGTCAATCTTGAAGATGTGGTTTTCAACGAAGCCGTTTCCGAGCAGATCAGCCAGTTTTTGAAGGAATACCACTTTCGTGAGATTCTTGAAAAATACGAATTGCCGGTGGTGAACAAAATGCTTTTATATGGCAAAACCGGCTGCGGAAAAACCATGACGGCCAAAGCCATTGCCAAGCAACTGGACAAGAAGATCATCATTGTCAATTTAGCAAGTATTGTTTCATCTAAATTAGGGGAAACGGCTAAAAACATTGAAGGTCTGTTTAAGGAAGTCAACTACGAAAGCGCTGTCCTGTTCTTCGACGAATTCGATTCTTTGGGACAGATTCGCGATTACGACAACAAAGACAGCAGCGAGATGAAGCGTGTTGTGAACGCGATATTACAGCTGATCGATAATTTTCCTAAGAAATCTATCTTAATCGCAGCCACCAACCAAATCCAAATGATCGATGAAGCCTTAGTACGCCGATTTGAACTGAAACTGGAATTTACCTCGCCATCGAAAGAAGTCCTTGATAAATATTACAATACCTTATTATCCAAATACCCTGCCCAATTCCAGCAGCTTGACCGAATTTAGGATGTTTCTTTCGCCGAAGCTAAAAACCATGTTTTCAAAGCGGTGAAAAACAATATTATTCAGGCAGAAATACATAAGCAAACCCATAAATAATGAAACTCGTCCGAACCACATCTGAAAACCCGGATTTCAAATACTTAACGCAATTGTTCGATACCTATCTGATTGATATCGATGGAGATGAGAAAGATTTTTTTGCGCAGTACAATCAGATCCATCTTCAAAATGTAGTGGTTTGTTACGAAGATACTGTTCCGGTCGGCTGTGGCGCACTCAAAGAATACGGTCCCCAAACAGGTGAAATCAAACGCATGTTCGTGCATCCGGAACACCGAAACAAAGGAATTGCCAATACTATTTTAGCGGAACTCGAAACGTGGGCTAAAGAATTGGGTTTTACAAGCTGTATGCTCGAAACCTCTTTCAAGCTGGAAAAAGCTATTGCCTTATACAGAAAGTTCGGTTATGGACAAATACCGAATTATGGCCAGTACATCGGCGTGGAAAGCAGTGTGTGCATGCAAAAAATATTATAGCGGATATATAATTTCAATTTGTACATTCGTAGCACTAATTTCTCAACTCCAATCCAATGATGCAATGGGAACAGCTTTTGTCGTTAAGAAGACAGGGCGATACTAGCAAACGTTTGCGAAAAGAACAGGACGACACCCGCCTGGGCTTTGAAGTCGATTACGACCGAATCATTTTCTCTTCCGCTTTTCGAAGCCTGCAGGATAAGACACAGGTTATTCCGCTTTCCAAAACTGATTTCGTACATACTCGTTTAACACACAGTTTAGAAGTTTCCGTAGTAGGCCGTTCGCTTGGACGCTTGGTGGGAAAACAGCTTTTGGAAAAATACCCGCATTTAAAAGAAATACACGGCTATCACATGAATGATTTCGGAGCAATTGTGGCTGCGGCTGCTTTAGCGCATGATATTGGGAATCCGCCGTTTGGGCATTCTGGGGAGAAAGCAATTGGAGAATATTTCAAGACCGGTAAAGGTCAGGCTTATAAAAGTCAGCTAACCGATAAGGAATGGCAGGATTTGATCGATTTTGAAGGCAATGCGAACGGATTTTCAGTAGTTACCGGCTCACGTCCGGGCGTGGAAGGAAGTCTTCGCTTGACCTATGCTACTTTAGGGGCTTTCATGAAGTATCCGAAAGAGAGTCTGCCAAAGAAACCCACTTCCAATATAGCCGATAAAAAGTATGGCTTCTTCCAACAGGACAAACCTTTTTTTAAGGAAGTTGCCGCCGAATTGGGTCTGATTTCAAATAAAACGGGTGAAGATATCGGGTTTGAAAGGCATCCGCTGGCCTATTTAGTAGAAGCTGCCGATGATATCTGCTACACCATTATCGATTTTGAAGACGGGATCAACCTCGGACTGATTCAGGAGGAATTTGCCCTGGAATACCTGATCAAACTGGTGAAAAACAGCATTGATTCTTCCAAATACAAATCACTTATAACTAAAGAAGACCGTATCAGCTACCTGCGTGCCCTGGCTATCGGCAGTCTGATTAACGACGCTGTAAAAGTCTTTATTGATAACGAAAAGCTGATTCTGGAAGGAAAATTTCCGCATGCACTAACTGACCAAAGTGTTTTCAAAGCGCAGATGAACGACATTATCAAAATCAGCGTTAAAAATATTTACCAGAGTAGGGAAGTACTGGAAAAAGAGGTGGTCGGCTATCAGGTCATCAATACGCTTCTGGATAAATTCTGCTCGGCTTATAACAATAAGTTTGAAGGCAAATCAAGCAATTATGACGAATTGATACTACGACTGCTTCCTGAAAAATTTGTCACCGAGAAAATGAGTTTGTATGAACGTTTGATGCATATTTGTCATTTCGTTTCTATGCTTACTGACGGAAAAGCTTTACAGTTATTTAAAATAATTCAAGGGATTAGTTGAAAATCTGTAATTTATTTTGTCAACTCGATTAAAAGTTTAATTTTGTCACACTTAACTAAAAACCAAGCTATTATAACGCATGAAAAAACAATTACTTTTGTCGTTTGTCGCCTTGGCATTTTTTGTTTCCGGATATTCCCAATCGAATAAGAAACAAAATGCTAAAGCTACGGGTACTGAAGTGAAAACAGAAAAAACTCTGGCTTCAGCTACCACTAAAGTTACTTCGAAAACAAAACCGGATAGAAAAACAAAGGCATTACGAAAAAGTCATGCTAAGTTTTTGGCCAACACTCCTTTTAAAAAGTCTATAAACTTATCTAAAAAGGAAAGAAAAGCAATAGGGATTCCTCCTAATAAATACTATGAACAGGAATGGGAATTAAGCATAAACCCTGAAACCGGAAGACCTAATCCTGAAAACCTTGATGCGCTTAGAAATAAGTTGCAGCGTGAAAGAGAGCAGGCTATTGCATCGGGAAGAACCCCGGGCGACGCCAGTGATAATAACTGGGTAGAAAGAGGCCCTGATAATGTAGGAGGAAGGGTGAGAGCCTTAATGTTTGATCCTAATGACGCTACTTACAAAACGGTTTTTGCCGGTGGTGTAAGTGGTGGATTGTGGAAAAATACCGATATCACCAGTGCTGCTTCAACTTGGGTAAGAGTAAATATTCCTGAGAATTTGGCAGTATCTGCTATCACATACGACCCTAACAACACCAGTGTATTTTATGTTGGTACAGGGGAATCTTATGTGGGTGGAGATGTAAATGGAGATGGTGTCTGGAAATCTACCAACGGTGGTGTTTCATGGACAAAAATATTCGGAGGGATTACTGGTCCGACTACTTTCCAGTCGGCAGCCGACTTAACAATAAACACTCCTGCAGGGATTGCTGGTAATTATGCATGTTACCCAACTACTGCGTTTGGAACTCCGGTTGGTGCTGCAATCACGGCAAACATTGTTTTAGTGAATGACGGAACAGCAACGCCAACGCTTGGCTGTAACGCTTTGACTAATGGTGCTGCACTTAGCGGTAAAATTGCCTTAATTCGTAGAGGTACTTGTCCGTTCGTTCAGAAAGTTAAAAATGCTCAGGATGCCGGTGCTATTGCTGTTATCATGATGAATAATATCGACGGAACACCTGTAGCAATGGGTGGTGATGATGCAACAATCACTATTCCTTCGATAATGATTAGTAAAGCACATGGAGACTTAATAGAAGCAGCACTGGGATCCGGAACGGTGAACGGGACACTAAACCCAGTTACTCCGGGAGCCTTTACAGGTAATTTAGTGCCAGGTAAACAGCATATCAATACTATTAAAATAAGAAATAATGGTGGTGTTTCAGAAATTTATGTAGCAGCAGGAGATTCTTTTTATTCAGCAGCTAATGCAACTACTTTTCTTGGCGGACCAGGTTATGGTTTATTCAAATCAACAGATGGCGGCGCTAACTGGTCTGAGATCGTATTGCCGCTTACGGCGAACGGAAACAGGCATTGTCCAAATGATATAGAAATTACTTCCGATAACAAAATATGGGTGTCTACAACAAGTAGCGTTGTATTTGGTGATGGAGGCGGAAAGATTTTCTCCTCTGCCGATGGTGTAACGTTTATAAACAGGCATACTGTATCACCAGCCGGTGACAGAACTCAAATCGCAGTATCTGCTACAAATCCGGATAAAATTTATGTATTGGTGGAAGACGATGCTTCCGGTGAGGCAGAAATCTATCTTACGACAAATGGTTTCACTACCGCGCCTACAAAATTAGCTGAGCCAGCTACAGATGGTGATATCTCTGCAACAGATTTTACAAGAGGCCAGGCTTTTTATGATTTGATGCTTGAAGTTGATCCTTCTAACGATGCCATCGTTTATATTGGCGGTATTAATATTCACAGATCTATCAATAGCGGTGGTGCATGGACGGCAATTTCGGGATGGACTACGTCCATTCCTTCGAATGTACACTCTGATCAGCATGCCATGGCTTTCAAACCGGGCTCGCCAAATACCGCAATTTTTGGAAATGATGGCGGGGTATATTATGGGACTTCTTTATCGACAGCTTCTGCTTCAAGTACAGCTATCGCGGCAAGAAATAAAGGTCTTAACATTACACAGTTTTACAGTCTTGGTGTAGCCGCTACAAGTGCAGTGAGCGGATTGACAGGAAATGATTATTTCGCTGCCGGTGCTCAGGATAACGGAACACAGTATTTTGCAAATGCAGGGGCAGGTGTAGGCTCGAGTTTTGAATCACAAGGTGGTGACGGTGCGTTTACCATGTTTGATCAGGGTGGCGATAAATATTACATCAGTAACTACGTTTACAATGCAAATATTAACTTAAGACCAATTCCAAGCGGAACAGTAAGAACACTGGATAATGATGCCAGTTCTGCGGCTAACGGAGCGTTTATTGCGCCAATGGTGTTAGACTCCAGCTTAGATATTTTATATTCCGACTATTCAACTACCGCGCCATTGTATCAAATCAGAAGATACAAGAATATTAAATCAGGTGTTGTAAACAGAACGAATTTAACAAACGCACTTTTAACAAGTTCACCAACCGCTTTCGCTGTTTCTAAATATACTACGGCAACTACTACATTATTGGTAGGGACGCGTTTAGGTAAATTGCTTAGAATTACCAATGCCGACGGTGCTGCGACGCCAGTTTGGGCTGATATTACCGGTCCATCATTCGTAGGAAGTATTTCCGATGTGGAATTTGGCGCTTCAAACAACGAAATATTCGTTACGATGCACAATTATAATGTGGTTAGTATCTGGTATAGTGCTGATGCTGGGGTAACATGGCAGAATAAAGAAGGAAACTTCCCTGATATCCCTGTGAAATGTATTTTACAGAACCCGTTAAATGCAAATGAGGTTATCATTGGAACGGAATTGGGTGTTTGGTATACCAATACTTTCAGTTCGGGCGCGCCTACATGGAACCAATCCTACAATGGAATGAGCAATGTAAAAGTAACGGATCTGGATTTAAGAAATGACAATTCAGTATTTGCCGCTACTTACGGAAGAGGAATTTTCTCAGGAGTATTTACAAGCACTACATTGTCTACAGACGATGCAACGGCAACAAATGGCATTCGCGTTTATCCAAATCCTTCCAACGGGATCCTGAATATCGCAATTGCAAATTACTCCGGTAAAGTGGCAGTGTCGATTTTTGACCTAAACGGAAGAAATGTTCATACGCAGGAAATTACCGATTTTAATGCGCAAAGCACGATCAATATGGATAATTTGCAAACGGGTGTTTACGTAGTAAAAGTTAATGGTGAAAACGTAAATTATTCTCAAAAAGTTGTTCTTAACTAGACTATTTTATTTTATTCAAATACAGAAAGCGCCTGGCATTGTTCAGGCGTTTTTTTTTGTCTTTTTTTTCTTATTTGTGAATTATTTAGAAGAACTATAAGAGTAATTTAAAAAAGCATTATTTTTATATTAGTTTATTTAAAGATCTAATTTTGAGATATTAACTAGATGCTAAACAGTACATTATGGGAAAAATTACTTTGTCGTTGTTACTGCTTGTTAGTGCTTATGGCTTTTCTCAATCACCTAATGAGAAAATACAAGGGTATTTGAACAGCAGTTATCAAAAACTCGGCTTAACAAAACAAGATGTTTCCGATTGGATTCTTGAGAGTGAAGCTAATTCCGAAACTACAAAAATCAATAACTATTACATTAAACAGCGCCATCAGGGAATTGAGATTTTCAGTGGAGTGTCCAATGTATGGGTGAAAAACGGAGAAGTTATTAATGTAGCGGATAAGTTCATTCCAAATGCGGCTTCAAAAATCAATACAGCAACTCCGGTTTTATCGGCAATAGAAGCTGTTGGAAAAGCGAAAACAGCGTTGCGCGACGTTCAAGGCAGCTATACTGTTCTTGAGACAATCAACACCCGTCAGTTCGTAATAAGTAACGGTCTTTTAACCGAAGATCCGATTCGTGCAGAATTGGTTTATCAGGAAACGGATAGTAATACCCTGCGACTTGCCTGGGATTTGAATTTCTATTCACAGGATTATAAGCATTTATGGAGCGTTAGAATAGATGCTGTAAATGGGAATCTGCTTGAAAAGCATGATTGGGTTATCAGTTGTGCCTTCGGTGATGCCGATCATAAGAACCATAATCACAATGCTATAAATTTTACGGATAAAGCTTTCAAAGTGAATCCTTTCGATACGCAATCCGGATCCTACAGAGTGTTCCCTTTTAATATTGAGAGCCCGAACCACGGAGCAAGACAGCTGATAACTACCCCGCACAATGTTACCGCTTCGCCTTATGGCTGGCATGATACTAACGGTGCGGTCGGAGCGGAATATACTACCACACGTGGTAATAACGTTTGGGCGATGGAAGATGCCGATGGAGATGGAACAGGAAATAATCCTACTACCGGAGGTGCAGGGGTAAGTCCGGATGGTACTGCCTCATTAACATTCGATTTTCCTTATGGAGGAACGGGAGTAGCTGCCACTACATATACGAGCGCAGCAACGACAAACCTGTTTTACATGAACAATATCATGCATGATATTTTTTATCAATACGGATTCAATGAAGCAAATGGAAATTTTCAGCAAAATAATTATGGAAAAGGTTCGCAGCCAGGTATAACCGGTGATGCAGTTATTGCCGATTCTCAAGATGGCGGCGGAACCAACAATGCTAATTTTGCGACTCCGGTAGACGGTACCAGACCAAGAATGCAAATGTATTTATGGGATGTGGGACCACAGCCTACAATTGTAGTTAGCAGCCCTCCTAGCGTAGCAGGAACTTATACGGTAAGAGATAATAATTTCAGCCCGGGCCATGTGGCTTTACCTGCTGCTCCGGCTGGAATTTCAGGTGCCTTCGTATTGTTTGACGATGGTACGCCAGACAATAGTGATGCTTGTACTGCTGCAGTGAATGCGGCGGCTCTAAACGGAAAAATTGCAGTGATCCGAAGAGGTACATGTACTTTTGTTGAGAAAGTGCTTTTCGCTCAAAATGCAGGAGCTATTGCTGCCGTGATAATAAACAATGTTGATGGCACAATAATAATGGGAGGTGCAGATGCATCTATAACTATTCCGGCAGTAAGTATGACCATGGCTGAAGGTGAGGCTCTGATTGCTGCTATGGCAACGGCTACCGTAAATGCTACTATTTCAGGTGCCGGAGCGGTATTTGTTAATTCTGACGGGGATTTCGACAACGGTGTTATCGCACACGAATACGGACATGGTATTTCAACAAGATTAGCTGGTGGACCGGCAAATTCAAGCTGTCTGCAAACTTCGGAACAACAAGGCGAAGGATGGTCAGATTTCTTTGCGTTAATGCTTCAGCTGAAGCCTGGTGACACAAGAAATGATGCCAGAGGTATCGGTACTTTCGTGATGAATCAGACAGTAGATGGACCTGGAATCAGAGAGTATAAATATTCAACAGACATGAGCGTTAATCCTCATACTTTTGGAGATACTAATGATATGTGGTACAACGACGGGACTTCTGACCGTGTAGATGTTCACGCAGTAGGTTCTGTTTGGTGCGCAATGCTTTGGGATTTGGCCTGGAATTATATGGACAAATACGGGTACGATTCCAATATCTACAATGGTACCGGATTAGCGGGTAACCAAAGAGTAGTTCGTTTAGTATTGGATGCTATAAAATTACAGCCATGCGGACCTTCATTCGTAACAGCAAGAAATGCAATTATTGCCGCGGATCAGGCTACTACAGGCGGACAGGATTATTGTTTGATCTGGGAAACTTTCGCAAGAAGAGGATTAGGCCAAAATGCTACTTCAGGAACGAATTCAGGGGTAGCCGGAATTCAGGATCAGGTGGAAGATTTTACCGTTCCTGCTCCGGGACCAAACTGCACGCTTGGCACGCATCAGTTCCAAAACGGGAATGGTATCAGAGTATATCCTAACCCGACGAAGGGAATCCTGAATGTTGCGATTAACGACTATTTCGGTAAAATTTCAATCCAGGTTTTTGATCTTAACGGAAGAAAAGTGCACGACCAGGAGGTTAATGATTTCAATACTGAAAGCTCAATTAACCTGAACAACCTACAAACAGGAATGTACCTGATTAAAGTTAATGGTGATAATGTGAACTATACTCAGAAAATTATTTTGAACTAATAATTTAGCAGGCATAACAAAAAAGGGAATCCATTTGGATTCCCTTTTTTATGCTATCGTAAAAAGTTAAACAGCAATGTTTTCTTTAGAATAAGCTTTTTCCACTTCATTCAGAAGACCATTGTAATCCGGGTTGTGATTGTCCCAGATTTTCCAGATTCCTTCTCTTTTCTTAATGAAGTAGGTTTGCTTGTTGATCTTATTGTAAGCCTTAGTAGTGTTGTCACCGCAGTCTTTCCATTCGATATTCCAGAATTCTTTTGCTGTGAGTACCGCCAGATTTTCAGTAACGGTTACCGTTTTAAAATCGTAAACCTCAAAATTGGAACGGTTCTCGTGATTGTTAACCCGGAAATCCAGATCGGAATATTTTACCAGAACATCGCTTATTCGTTTTATAAGCGGACTGTCGGCAAACAAATAATCGGAAAGATTGCCTAAATCGATCTCCGGAAGCCTCTGAATGCATTCAAATTCTTCCTGGCAGTAGTTTTGAATTAATTTTTCAAAAGTATCGCTAGCGGCGTTATGCTCTTTGGACTCGGTTTTTATTTCCTGAAGCTGTGTTTGGGACAGAAAATTGTTCAGGGAAGGGTAGCCAAGAAATATAGCCAGCTTGTCTAACGTTTTCATGAAACGCAGATCCGGATTTTCTTTTACGGTATAAGAATCAGTAAAAATTCTTTGCAGCGTCATCGCCGAAATAGAGTTGCCCAGTTCTTTTCTTCTGGGTCCGTGCAGGAATTCTGACTTGGATAAACTGTCAGAAATAATCTGTGATAAGATAATGCATTGGGTTCTCTTCCAGTTTTGACTATTGCCAATAGAGCTGTTAATAACAGCGGGATGAGACCTGATGCACTCTTTGAGTTGGTCGATAATAAGTTTCATTTTTGTTGTGTTGTTGTTGTAGGTCAGTTGTTATTTTATGTCAATAGATAGCCGATTTTAAAATTAAAAATGTAAATGTAAGAATTAAATCTTTTTAAAAAGTATAACTAAGGCCGATGCCTAAAATTTGTTTTAACTGCACTTTTGGCCCACGTGTTATCTGTACGCCTTCATAATCTTGTTTCGTCTTAATGTCATCATCATAAATCAGATGCGTCGCCACACTGGCTCTAACGTATTGATTGACAACCATGTCCAGCTGCAGCTGCCAGTCCACATCGATATTGCCAAAATTATTGATGTAATCTGTATATAAAGTCAGACGATGGTCAAGACTAATGTTTTTGAAAATTTCCTTTTTAAACTGATTGGTGACTAAAATACCCAATTCGGTTTTCGATTTATCACCATTGTGGACGATATTGCCGTCGATATCGTATTGCGCCGGATCAACACCGAATGCTCCCTGGTTGGCCAATCGTTCGTCTAAAACCAAAGTCGTTTTTAACGTAAGCGGTGAAAAATAAGCTTTGAAACCTTCATCTTTATTGATGTATTCCGAACCTACACCCAGGAAAAGATAAGCCGGTGCAAATGGTTTTGAAATCGCTAAATCCGTATTTGGATAGGAATAACCATTTGTGAACTGGGTGTTGAAATTAAATTTAGCCGAATAATACCAGTTGGAAATAGTATCGGTCTTAAAGCCTGCAGTTGAATTTACCTGGATGGCGTCGTCCGTTTTTCTTGCTTCCGTGCCGTCTTGTTTGTTTAATCCATAGCGCGCGATAAGCTCATTGTGCCATACGAATCTTCCCTTGGTATACTTTCTGACAAAAGCGCCTTTTAAAATCCCCGAAATGGAATTTTCACCCCCGGCACTCCAATTCATAAAGGAGACCTGGGTTAAGTCAAGACTGACAATGTTTTTGCC
This sequence comes from uncultured Flavobacterium sp., assembly GCF_946481155.1. The sequence continues at coordinate 12,428 of NZ_CAMLMK010000035.1, read as the reverse complement.
TTCCCAATGTTTTAAGGTATCAGGCGCTGAGGTTCTGATAATGTCCTGTGCAAAACTTTGCTGGAAGAAAACAATGCATACGAATCCTAAAAAGTAGGTTTTAAAGCAATTCATGATAATCAGTAGGTTAAATTTGGTGCAAAAGTCAACATTTTCAACGACTTGAAAAAATTGTTTTTAAACTATTAACGTCAATACCGCAAATTTGTTGTTGCTCCGAAACCGTTGCCTGCTCTATGAATTCATCAGGAATTCCGAATTTTTTTACAGAAACGGAATAATTGTTTTCCGTGCAGAAGGAAGAAATCAGGCTGCCGAAGCCGCCCACAACCGTTCCGTCCTCAATAGTGATAATCTGTTCATGGGTTTCACAGATGTTTTTTAAAGTTTCGGTGTCCAGAGGTTTCACAAAAGGAAAATGATAATGTGAAAACAACGAGGAATTTTCGATTTGGCTTAAAGCCGATGTTACATTATTCGCAATAAACCCTGTCGATAAAACAGCCGTTCTCGTTCCTTTCTGAAGCAATTTGGCCTTGCCGATTTCCATTTTTTCAAAAGGCTGCTGCCAATCCTGAATCACGCCGCGACCTCTCGGATAACGAATCGCAATGGGATGCTCTAGTCCGAGTTGTGCCGTATACATGATATTTCGCAGTTCAATTTCATCTTTCGGAGCGCAGATGATCATGTTTGGGATGCAGCTTAAATAGGCTAAATCGTAAACGCCATGATGCGTCGCTCCGTCTTCACCAACTAATCCCGCACGATCAAGGCAGAAAATTACTGGCAGGTTTTGTATTGCCACATCGTGAATTAGCTGATCATAAGCCCTTTGTAAAAAGGTCGAATAGATATTACAGAAAACGATCATTCCCTGTGTTGCCATTCCTGCGGCCAAGGTTACTGCATGCTGTTCGGCGATGCCAACATCAATGGCCCGTTTCGGAAAGGCTTCCATCATGAATTTCATGGAAGATCCGGTTGGCATGGCGGGTGTAATGCCGATGATTTTTTCGTTTTGCTTTGCCAATTCTACTAAGGTGTGTCCAAATACATCCTGAAATTTTGGAGGTAGATTTTCTTCAGATTTCAGCAAAATTTCTCCGGTATGTGGATTGAATTTTCCGGGGGCATGGTATTTTACCTGGTCTTCTTCGGCCAGTTGCATGCCTTTCCCTTTGGTGGTGATGATATGAAGGAATTTTGGCCCTTTCTTATGTTTTAATCGGTTGAGTTCTTTGAGGAGCGCGTCAAAATCATGACCGTCAATGGGACCGCAATATTCGAAATTCAACGATTTGATCATATTGTTTTCTCTCGGATTTTTGCCTTCTTTTACCGAAGTCAGATAATCTTTTAAAGCGCCGACACTCGGGTCAATCCCGATAGCATTATCGTTTAGGATTACGAGCAGATTGGCATCAGTTACTCCGGCATGATTCAACCCTTCAAATGCCATTCCCGAAGCAATTGATGCATCACCGATGACCGCGATGTGTTGTTTTTCGGTTTCGCCTTTCAGATTAGAGGCTAATGCCATACCCAAAGCAGCAGAAATTGCAGTGGAAGAATGCCCAACGCCAAAGGTGTCGTATATACTTTCACTGCGTTTCGGAAAACCGGAAATGCCATGAAGTTCGCGATTGGTATGGAAAATATCCCTGCGGCCTGTTAGGATTTTATGCCCGTAAGCCTGATGGCCGACATCCCAAACCAAAAGATCTTCCGGGGTATTGAAAACGTAATGCAGTGCAATCGTTAATTCAATAACGCCTAAACTGGCGCCCAAATGACCTTCCTTTCGGGAAACGATATCAATGATGAAGTCACGGAGTTCCTGTGCTATCTGAGGAAGCTGCTTTGCGTCGAAGTGGCGTAAATCAATAGGAGAGTTGATATTTGAAAGTAAGTTGCTTTTCATTCTTTTACAAAAAGCGAATTTACGTTTTTAAATTTATTTGGAATCTATAAATGGGTCGCATTTGATAACTGTTTTTTTAAATGGATTTTAAAATCGGGCTTACATTATAGGACGTTATTTTTGATTTTTTTTCTCTGGGGTTGCCTCTGCTTTTAAAAAATTGAAGAAACAGGGTTTAATAAGATTTTTCTTTAAGAGTAAAAAAACACTACTTTTGCACTTTTTTACAGTAAACCAAGTTAATTCCCATGTCCTTATTAGTACCTATACTTTCATTTCTTTGTATTAGGTTTTTAATAATATGTGGCGGAAATAAGTAGAATAATTATAGTAATATCCTGCCTACGACTGCCTACGATTGTAATTAGCAAGGGGCTCCAAGCTTTATAACGACAGTTTTGATCCTGTAGGTGAAGAAAAGTGAAAACAACGAGTTGTTTTTCTATTCATTAAAAAAGGAAGTCTTTTCAGCCTTGTAGATTACGAAATGGAAAGAATAATAATAATTTATATTATGAAAAAAACTTTAATTGTGTTTTTTAGTTTAATTTTTGCTAATTTTTTAGTAGCACAACAATCGGTTTCTATTAGTGGACCATCAACGGTAGAAGTGGGGGTTCCGTACAATTACACTTTTCAGTTTTCGCCGGTTTATCCGTCAAATGGTGTTGATGTTGCAGATGGCTACATTATCACAGAATGGATTGTTTTAACAGGGACAAATGGCAGTTCTTCTGGCGTAGCAGGATATATTGGCAGTCCAAGTAATCAAAGCAGTTATTATTATAATGGGACATATAATAATTCCAATCCATTTACAGTGCCAATACAATGGGGGAATGGTACTTTTTTAAGCAATGATAATATTACAGTAAAAGTAAGTGGTATCTATATAAAGAGTAGTTCAGGTGCCCATATAGGTTATTTCAATTATTTAAGCAACACAAAATCTGTAACTGTTCAAAGAATGAACGCTCCTGTAATTGTGGGAGCCTCACCTATATCAAGCTGTAACCAAACCAATCAAATCTATTCATTTTCTAACAGTACAAATAGTGATCAAAGACTGTGGGCGGTTACCGGAAGTGCAACTATAATCGGTTCAAATACAGGAACATCGGTGACTGTAAAGCCACCTTTAACCGGAAGTTTTACGGTTAATTGTGCGGTTAAAAGGTCGGGAGCAAATGCAAATTATAGTGTAGTGGGTTCAAAAACTGTAACCCGTACTCCTTTTGTAACTTCAGCAATAATATCTGGAAATCAAACCATATGTTCCAGTGGAGTTTATACTGTCTCAAATTTACCGGCAGGACAATCTTTTTCTTCATGGAGTATTTCAGATCCAAGTATTGCAACTTTGAGTAGTACAAGTAGTTCTTCAACCACCTTAACTAAGGTCGGTCAAGGAACAGTTACCTTGACAGCAATAATTTTAAGCTCCTGTAACGAAACTGCAAGCATCACAAAAAGTATTAATGTTGGTGCGCCAATCCTTCCGCCAAGCGCGACTGTTACTGGTGCCGCAAGCACGAATTTTAATCAGACTCAATATTATACTTTGGAAGGAGATTCGACAAATGGCGGTTCTACTTATCAATGGTCAGTCGATGCTCCAATAAATGACGATGGCGGTCCTACTTGTGCTTGGCAAGTGGTAAGTGGGCAAGGTACTAAAACCGTTCGATTGTTATCGGGTTGTATAGCAACAACAGCTGTTGTTCGTGTTGTTGCTACCGGCGCATGCGGTTCATCAAACATGAAGTATATGTATGTTACAGTAGGAAATGAAGCACGAACATTGGTTTTATCCCAAAATCCTGTTCGTAATGGACATTTAGAGGTACAGGTGGTAGAGCTGGATAGTGATGGTGTCGCAAATACAAGGGTTTCTGATACTATAAGTAATGTTATTAAAATTTATGATTTAATTGGTAATATAGTTTATAATGGAAAACAAAATACTAACGAATTATTGATAAATAATTTGCAGCTGAAAAAAGGCATTTACATTTTAGAGGTAGAAACACAAAGTGGAGAAAGATTAAAAAAGAAAATTGTTATTGAATAAGTAAATTTTGGCTTTAGTCTATTTTTAAAAGCAGTTTTGGGCTCAGCTCAAAACTGCTTTTAAATTTTGAAAACAGATTAACGGGTTCTGGGAAATCTCCATAATTCAGTTGTAGGTATAATGAAGATACAAATGAAATCGTATTTTTGTTTCCATGGAAAATATTTTCACTGACGAATATTTTATGAAGAAGGCCCTTGTGGAGGCTGAAACTGCTTTTGAAAAAGGAGAGATTCCTGTTGGCGCCCTAGTAGTAGTTAACAATCGGGTTATTGCGAGAACCCACAATCTAACAGAGCTGCTGAACGATGTGACAGCTCATGCCGAAATGCAGGCCATAACGGCTTCAGCCAATTTTTTGGGCGGAAAATATTTGAAAGACTGTACGCTATACGTAACGCTCGAGCCATGTCAGATGTGTGCCGGCGCCTTATACTGGTCACAGATCACTAAAATTGTTTTCGGAGCGAGGGATGAACATCGCGGATTTATGAAAATGGGTACGCAATTGCACCCGAAAACGGTCGTGGTGAGCGGTGTGATGGAAGAAGAATGCGGAAATTTAATGAAGGAGTTTTTTAGGACGCGAAGGTAACTAGCCCCGATAGTAACGGCATCCTTTTTGCCTTAACCGGAATTGAATTTAAAGCTCTGACTCTGGCAAAAAGATAGAGTGGATAGCGGGAAACAGCTCCTGAGAAAATAGCATAAAAAATCGTCTCATCTCACAACGGGTGGTTTTTGGCTTTGAGAGGGTATAGTTTAGAAAGTCAAAACTATATTTCAGAAACAGATATTAATTTCTTTGGAAGCAAAAGGCTATTTTTGGGTCATTGAACAGTAAATCCTTATACAGTCTTTTTCTCCTTGCAATGGTAAACCTACTTTTTGCGCAGGATCCTATTACCATAAAGTTAGCGGAAAAGGATGGGTTGCCGGACGTTGAGTTTTACGACATAATCGAAGACAGCAAAGGTTTTGTATGGTTGGCTGCGGATAAAGGATTATATCGTTTTGACGGGAAAGACTACCAATCGTATACCAATGTAAATAAAAGAGGGCTCTCCGTCTTCGGATTAAAATTTGACAATCAGAACCAATTATGGTGCAATAATATTTCAGGTCAGTTTTTTAATCTTAAAAACGACAAGTTAGAGCTGTTTTTGGATTTAAAAAATGAGCTTAAAGGGGAACTCGCAGAATTCGTTTTTTTAAAAGATAAACTACTTGTTTTTAGTACCGGGTTAATTTTAGCAGTCGATTTAAAAACTAAAAAAAGGACGAATTTACTGAAACAGAGCGGAAAGGAATCACATATTGTCCGCGCTCCTTTCAAGTTTAGGGATAAAATATACTTTACGATTGATGATGAGATTTTTTCGCTTGCAGGTTCAAAGATACAATTGGCCGTAAACGATAAAATAGAAGATTTTGGGAGTGCCACTTTTCCGAAATTTTTTGAATATGGGCAAAACCTGTTTTTAATTACCTATGACAATCTTTTAAATCAAAACCGATTTTTTAAAATAAGCAACAAACGGCTTATTGAGGTTTTATTGCCAAATAAAATAAAAAACCAGAGGATAATAGCTGTTTCTGAACTAGACAATTTTCTATGGTTTTGTACTTCCGCAGGCATTATAAAAATTGAAGAAAAGAATAACCGGTTTTTGGAAGAGGCTGTTTTTTTAAAAGATGATTTTATCACCAGGATCATATCAGACAGAAATGAAACGGTATGGGTTTCAACTTTAAATAATGGCGTTTTTATAATACCTGAGTTACAAGTAAAAAACTATAGAAATATTGTAGACAACGATAATATTTCAGTAGTTGAAAAGATAGACGATACAAAAATTGCAGTAGGCACAACAAAAGGAAATTTATATATTACAGACTTAAGAAATAATGAAAAACAGGAAATTAAGCTTAATAATAAAAGGAAAATATCTGAGCTTCTGTATTTAAAAGAGCAAAATGTTCTTCTCATCAGTACCGAAAACAGTTCGTATACTTACAATGTAGGCACAAGAAAAATCAAAGAATCGAATTCGTTTTTCAATGCTAAGGATTTGCATAGAATAGATAATTCAAATCAGATCATTTATTGTGGCTTTGATAAGGCTGCCATTTTAAAATACGAACACGATGCTGTTGTTTTTTCCAAAAAATTAAATGCGAGCAGGGCCTACAGAGCTTTTTATGATAAAAAATTTAAGCGGATTTATGTGTCCTATGTAGATGATTTAGTAGTGTATGAGCAGGATTACAGTTTTAAATCGCTACAATATAAAAGCAAAAACGTAATCGCAAAAGACATCTGCCAAACGGATAACGGTATTATCTGGATTGCCACTTTTAGCAATGGGATTTTAGGATATAAGAATAATCAGTTTGTGCAAAATTTCGATGCGGGTTCTGGATTAAAATCAAATGTTATTCAGGAAATAAAAAGTGACGGTGATGACTTGTGGATCGTGACGGACAAAGGTATCCAGGTGTTGGATGCAAATACCAATGAGTTCAGGTCTTCAGTAATAAATAATGGTAATTCAGTTGGCAACAGTAAAGGTATAATCGTAAATGACAAAACGATCCTTTTGGCAACGCAAGAGCATTTTTTTGAAATCGATAAGACTGTCAGGCCAAAAAGATATCATTTGAAGGAGATTTATATAAAATCAATTGCCATAAATGAGAAAGATACCATAGTTCAAGAGAAGTATTCGTTGCCATATTATAAAAACAGGATTAAATTCACTTTTCACAGTAACGGATTTTATCCAAATGATGAATTGTTATTTGAATACCGACTCCAGGGATTAAATGACAATTGGATTCCCTTAGATAAGAATGTAAATTTTGTAAATTTCAACAGCCTTCCGTCGAGAGATTATAGTTTTGAGATCCGGGCAAAAAGCAGTAGTGAAAACGAGTATGTTTCTACCAAGGTTGATTTTCAGATCAATCAGCCTTATTGGAAAAAGTGGTGGTTCATATCCGGTTTACTTCTTATTTCATTTGGTTTGCTGATTTTATTCTATAGAAACAAACTCGCAGTCAAGGAGAAAGAAAAAGAATTAGCTTTAAAGAAAGCTAAGTTCGAGAATGAATTGGCAATACTTAAATTAGAGAATTTAAAGTCGCAGATGAATCCGCATTTTATATTCAATGCATTAAATTCAATTCAGGAATATATTGTTTTAAACGAGAAGAATCTGGCAGGTTCTTATTTGGCAAAATTTGCGGATTTAATAAGAGCTTATTTGGAACATAGTTCAAAAGGATATATTTCCTTAAGAGAAGAAATCGAGTGTTTAGATACTTATCTTCAGCTGGAGAAGTTAAGATTTGAAGATAAATTCAGTTATACGATTACAAGCTCAATAAGCAATGAAGAGATAAAGATACCCACAATGCTTATTCAGCCTTATGTTGAAAATGCCATAAAACACGGGTTGCTGCACAAAAAAGACAATAGAAATCTGAGCATTAATTTTGAACTTCTAAAAGAAGAGAAAATGCTTAGATGCATAATTCTGGATAATGGGATAGGTCGGGAAAAAGCAGCGCAATTAAGAAATGTAAACCACAGATCTTTCGCAACGGAAGCCACTCAGCATCGATTAGATTTATTGAATTTTGGACGGGAACGAAAAATAGGAGTGACAATCGATGATTTAGTCAATGATGATAAGAATGCCATCGGGACTAAAGTAACTTTATTAATTCCAATACTAAATTAAAACATGAAGGCAATAATAATAGATGACGAAAGAAAAGCGAGAAACCTGCTTCGTATTTTAATAGCAGAAAATTGTTCAAAAATCACAAGTGTTATTGAAGCGGAAGACCTGCTTTCCGGAGTAGCCCTAATAAAAGAGCATAGGCCACAAATTGTTTTTCTGGATATTGAGATGCCTGAACATTCGGGTTTGGAAATCCTGAATTTTATCAGTAAAGAAGCCGTTAATTTTGAAATTATATTCACCACGGCTTATAGCGAATTTGCGATAAAAGCGTTCCAGCTTTCTGCTATCGATTATTTGTTAAAGCCGTTGCGGGTGGAAACAGTAAAGGAAGCGGTCGAGAAAGCAATTCAACAAATCGGAAAATCAGATATAAGCTTAAAACTGGAAGAGTTGAAGAAAAGCCTGAAAACTTCAAACTTCAATAAGATAGGTTTGCCATTTGCAGACGGCTTTAAATTCGTGAATTTTGAAGATATCATTCTCTTTGAAGCGGATGGAATGTATACAAAAGTAACCACGGTAAAAGAAACGGAAATGCTGGTTTGTAAACCTTTGCGTCATTTTGTTGATTTATTAGAAATCCAACCCAACTTTTATAAACCCCATCGCTCGTATCTTATCAATTTAAAATACATTAAAGAATATATAAAAAAAGATGGCGGCTATATTATAATGGATAATGATAAGTCCGTTTCGATAGCAAACGATAAAAAAGAAGAATTTTTAACTATTGTTCAAAATATAGGATAAAGGCTTCAGAAAGTCAAAAAAGGGTTTCGGAAAGTCGCTTTAAAGAGCGGCTTTTTTTATGGTGACATTTACTCTCAAAATTATAAAACATATATTATGAGAGCAATTTTACTTTTAACTCTATTTTTCTATATTGGTGCTTTTGCACAAATTCCAACTGCAGGATTAGACGGGCATTACAGTTTTACAAACGGATCATTAAGTGATTCAAATGGAGGAAATCATTTAACCCGAACGGGAACTTCAATGACCACTATTGCTGACCGGTTCAGTGGGCCTAATAATGCTGTTGCCCCGGGAGGCGACTATCTGCAAAGAAACAGTCTTCAGGGATTGAGCCAGATGAGCATTAGTTTTTGGGTGAAAACTGGTACAAACGACGCTAATATCCGTACAATCATTGATCAGACAGAAAGAACAGGTGCCGGTAATACATCTACTCAAAAAGGCTGGTATGCTTATTTAAGAAATGGGAAAATTGGGCTTTATTGTAACTATCGCTTTAATTATCAGAATACTTCCGGGACAACAGTTACCGGTTACATGGGATATTATGACACGACTTCGCCGACTAACATAGCAGATAATAATTGGCATCATATTGTGATAGGCATTAAAAGCAGGGTTTATTTCTGGCAGGGAAGCTATTGGATGCTGGAAAATGAATATAAAATATACATCGATAATGTTTTAGTAAACACTTATCTGCACAATAAACCTACCTATTCAACAGGCTGGGCTAATGAACCGGATACGTTTCCAAATGTTCCTGTTACCATAGGAAATAACAGATTAGGAAATTTAACAGCTACAAATAATTACTCTGATGCAATTGATGACATTCGTATTTACAAAGGGAACAACCTTACGAACGCCAATATAAACAGCCTGTTTCTTGAGAGCTCTCTGACTCGTTTTTATGTAAACGCAGGCGCCACTGGTGCTAATAACGGCTCGTCCTGGGCTAATGCTTATACCAGCTTGCAATCCGCATTAAGCGCAGTTACCAGTCAGGATATCTGGATCGCTGCAGGTATTTACAAGCCACATGCCTCTGACAGAAATGCTTCTTTTGCCATACCTTCGGGAATTACGGTTTATGGAGGTTTTAATGGCACGGAAACCCAATTGTCGCAAAGAAACTGGCGAGTAAACCAGACTGTATTGTCCGGGGATTTATTAGGAAATGACGATGCAACATTATCTTTTTCAAATACTTTAAGGGATGACAATTCCTATCATTTGGTAAAAGCTAATGCAAATAATATAACCTTAGACGGACTGGTATTTTCTAATGCACATGCAAATGGCACGGCAACGGCTGATAAATCCGGAGCAGCTGTAGTAAAGGCAGCTAATGTGGCAAACATTACGGTGAAAAATTGCGTTTTCAGAAACAATGTGAGCCTAAATGCCGCTGCAGGTATATTTGGTGAATATAATACTACCGCCACATCCAGTCTGAATGTTCAGAATTGCGAGTTTAAGGACAATCTGGCAACTTACGCAACATCTTGCTATGCCTATACAAATGCAAATATTACATTAAATGTTGCTGTTTATAATTCATTATTCGAAAACAATAAAGCAACGGACAACGGAACGGCAAAAGGATATGCGGGTAGCGCCGGTTGGTTTAGGGCTTATAATGCCCCGTCAACAGTAAATGCTACTTTAACGAATAATACGTATGTCAATAATTTAGATACAGGAACAAATGCGGCTTTAGTAAACAGGGCGACTATTGGTTTTGAGAAAAGAGGGACGGCAATAATGAATGGAGAAATTAATAATTGTGTTTTTTGGAATAATAAGGAATTGAGTAATGCTACGGCAAAAGCAGCAAACAGAATTGTTGATGCGTTTCCGAATGCAATGGCTGCCTATAACTCTTTAGATTCAGATAATTTTTCTGCAATAACAACTAAACAAAATATCGTTACAACAGATCCTTTATTTGCCGGTATTTCAGATTTTCAATTAAGTTCGGGTTCACCGGCGGTTGATTCCGGAGACAATACAAAAGTGCCCGCAACTGCCATATCCGATTTATTAGGCAACAACAGGATATTGAACACTGTAGATATGGGGGTTTATGAATTTAATTCAACATTGGGAAATACCACTTTTAGCGCTACGACCATTTTTAGAATGTATCCGAACCCAGTTACATCAATACTGAATGTGCAAAGCGAAGAATTGGTAAATCGGATGGAGGTTTATTCTCTGGAAGGGCAATTAGTAAAAGAAAGTGCTGAAAATAAAATGGATGTTTCTAATTTACAGTCAGGGTTTTATATTATAAAAGTAATTACCGATGATAATAAAACTGGAGTTGGAAAATTTATAAAAAAGTAATTCAGACTGTTGCATTAAATAAAAAAACCGCCTCGTTTCGCAACGGGCGGTTTTTGGTTTTTTATGAAACCTCATTTCCCTGTTTGTCAAAGAAATGATATTCCAGGAACGTGTAAGCGTCACGCGGTATGATTTTCACCCATTTTTTATGTTCAAAAAACCAATTTGAACGTATTGATGGAAAACCTTTAGTAAGGTATGCTGCCACAAAAGGGTGTGCGTTTAAGACAACCTTTTTATGGTCTTTGGTAATTCTTTCAAGATCAGACTTAATCTTGTCGACTATCAGGATTGGAGCTTCGATTTCCCCGTTTTCGTTGTTGGGGTCTTCTTCTCTCGTTTTGATATTCACTTCGGGTCTGACTCTTTGTCTAGTAATTTGAATCAATCCAAATTTGCTAGGAGGCAAGATCTTATGTTTCGCCTTGTCGTCACTCATTTCCTCTTTCAGAAAATCGTAAAGTGTCTTACGGTTTTCAGGATTCTGCATGTCTATAAAATCGACAACTATAATCCCGCCCATGTCGCGAAGTCGTAATTGGCGCGCAATCTCTGCGGCAGCAATCATATTGACTTCCAGTGCGGTGTCTTCCTGATTCGTTGCTTTGTTGGATCGGTTACCGCTGTTAACATCGATAACGTGCAAAGCTTCGGTATGTTCTATGATAAGGTAAGCCCCTTTGCTCATAGATACGGTTTTTCCGAAAGACGTCTTTATTTGTCGCTCTATATTGTACTTTTCAAAAAGAGGTAGATCTCTTGATTGGTAATGCTTGACAATTGAGACTTTAGAAGGTGCTATTTCTTGCAAATAGTCCTTAGTTTGATAATACAAATCTTCATCATCGACATAAATTCCTGTGAAGGTGTCATTGAATACGTCTCTTAAGATGGAGGAAGCTTTGTTGACTTCGCCCAAAATTCGCGACGGATGATGTGCGGTTGGTATTCTTTTGCAGGTTGCTGACCATTTGTCGAGCAGGTTCTGCAGGTCTTTGTCCAGTTCGGCCACTTTTTTGCCTTCTGCTACTGTGCGAACAATAACACCAAATCCTTTTGGCTTGATAGATTGAACCAGTCGTTTTAATCGGTCTTTTTCTTCTTTGGATTCGATTTTCTGTGAAACCGAAACCCTGTCTGAAAAAGGAACTAAAACCACATATCTTCCGGCCAGGGAAAGCTCAGAGCTTATTCTTGGGCCTTTGGTCGATATCGGTTCCTTCACTACCTGAACGAGAATAGACTGATTGGCGCTCAGCACGTCGCTGATAGCACCATCCTTGTTTATTTCCGGTTCAAAAGGAAAGTTTTTTAGGGAGAAATCTTTTATTTTACCTGCGCTTACAAGTTTTATGAATTTCATCATAGAAGAGAGGTTGGGGCCTAAATCGTGATAGTGCAGGAATGCATCTTTCTCGAAGCCTACGTTTACAAACGCAGCGTTAAGTCCCGGAACAGGTTTTCTGATTTTGGCAATAAAAATATCGCCTACCTGAAATCCGCCCTTGTCGTCGCCGCCTTCTTCTTTGTGTAATTCAATTAGTTTTCCATCTTTTAATAAGGCAAAATCTAC
>NZ_CAMLMK010000034.1 GCF_946481155.1 uncultured Flavobacterium sp. | reverse complement strand
AGGATCTGGTGCCTCACGGTGTGTAGGTTCGAGTCCTATCACCCGCACAAAAAGCTTCTCAAATTGGGAAGCTTTTTTTATTCCAAAGGCCGAAGCTTATTGCTATAAGTTATAACATACGGATTTCCAGGCTGCGACGGATTTTTCATCACATAAACGAACTTGTATTTCTTCGCATTTGCCATATTAATCACCGCTTCTTTTTTGCTTAATTTATCTGTAATCTTTGTATCGACAGTATTGTCAATGGTGATATAACCCGCGATTCCTGTTTCCAGATGACTTATAGGATTTCCTTTGTACAGCGATTTTTTCTCGTTGGCTATTAAAACGTCTTCTCCTTTAAAGCCTTTGGTAAGAATCAAAACGGATGTGGTACCGCTGGTCGCTTTCATTTCTGTTAGGAATTTCTTTTTACCCGCTTCTGAAACTGATCGGAAATCATCACGGTATTGCACTGTAGGCTCGACTTTTTCATCCGCAACCACTTTTTTGGAAGAGCAACCCATCGAAAAAAACACAAGAACAAATGCTATAACTATATTTTTCATAATCTCAGGATTAAGCTATCCAATTTACGCATAACACTAGAATCTATCTTATCTTTGCATAGTTAAATAAATGTCAAAGTTTGCATGGTTCAGAAAATAGGACATCGTGGCGCCAAAGGCCATGTAGCCGAAAACACGCTGGAATCGTTTCAAAAAGCACTGGATTTGGGTGTTGACGGAATCGAATTGGATGTCCATGTCTGCGCTTCGGGCGAACTGGTAGTTTTTCACGATTTTACGGTCGACCGGATGACCAATGGTTCCGGAGAAGTACACAAACTTTCTTTATCCGAACTGAAAAAATTACAAATTTCCGGCAAATTCGAAATTCCGACACTAGCGGAAACGTTCGATTTAATAAAGCGAAAATGCTGGATCAATGTCGAATTAAAAGGGCACGGAACCGCAGAACCTGCGGCTAAATTGATCGAAAAATACATCACCGAAAAAAACTGGCGCTATGAAGATTTTATCGTTTCCAGTTTCCAGAAAGACGAATTGGAAAAAATGCGTCACAATAATCCAAGCATCCGATTAGCCACACTTTCCCAAGCAAGTGTGGAACAGGCGATGGAATGGGCTGACGAACTTTCGGCTTATGCAATCCATCCGCATTTTTCCTTACTGACGGACGACAACATCAATGAAGCCAAGAAAAAAGGCTACAAGATCAACGTGTGGACCGTGAACCACGAAATCGATATCGAACGACTAGAATCCTATACAATTGACGGAATTATTTCCGATTTCCCAGACCGCTTATGATCTCAAATTACGACATACTTATCGTTGGCGGTGGTGCGGCCGGTTTTTTTACAGCCATCAACATTGCCGAAACCAATCCGAATTTAAAAATAGCAATACTAGAACGCGGAAAAGAAGTACTAACCAAGGTTCGTATTTCCGGCGGAGGGCGCTGCAATGTTACCCACGCGTGTTTTATTCCAAATGATCTAGTGAAATTTTATCCGAGAGGCGAAAAAGAACTCAAAGGTCCGTTTCATCAATTCTGCTCGGGTGACACCATCGAATGGTTTGAACGACATGGCGTGGAATTAAAAATCGAAGATGACGGAAGAATGTTCCCTGTTTCCGACAGCTCGCAAACCATAATCGATTGTTTCTTATCAGCCACACAGAAATTAGGGATTACAGTTTTGACCGGTCAAAGCGTCCAGTCTATTTTTAAAGGTGAAACGTATTGGAAAGTGGACACGAATCACCAATCGTTCAAATGCGATAAATTAGTTATAGCCACCGGCAGCAATCCGAAAATGTGGGAAATGCTGGAAACCTTCGATCATTCTATAGAAGCACCCGTACCTTCCCTATTCACCTTTAATATCAAAGACTCAAGGATTAAAGATCTAATGGGAGTTTCAGCACAAACCTCCGTCAAAGTAAAAGATTCTAAACTGAGTGCATCGGGCCCGTTATTAATAACCCATTGGGGAATGAGCGGCCCTGGAATCCTTCGCCTTTCTGCGTGGGGTGCACGCGAATTGGCAGCTAAAAACTACCATTTCATCTTACAGGTCAACTGGCTTAACGAAACCGATTTTGAAGAAGCTTTAGATATCCTTAAGGTCCTGAAAGATGAAAATGCAAAAAAAACGGTATTGAAATTTTGCCCGTTCGAGTTTCCTAAACGCTTATGGGAAAGCCTGGTGCTCGCTTCCGGAATCAACGCAGAAACCAAATGGGCGGATATGTCCAAAAAACAGCTTCTTGATTTGGCAAACCAATTAACCAACGGTGAATTTCAGGTGAACGGAAAAAGCACTTTTAAAGAAGAATTTGTGACTGCGGGCGGAATCGATTTAAAAGAAGTCAATTTTAAAACCATGGAAAGCAAACTGCACAAGAATTTATATTTCGCAGGCGAAATTCTGAACATCGATGCCATCACGGGAGGATTCAACTTTCAGAATGCCTGGACCGGCGGATTTTTAATCGCAAAAAATTTCAATACCCTGTAAGAAATATTTGTATTTTTAAGCCCTAAATAACGTTTTTCCAAGTTTTTAGGGAATTATTTATGTCATTCAACTATTTTTTCTGCAATCTAGTCGCATTCTTATTTTTCAGCCACCTCAGCACGGCACAGGAAACCGACCTTAAAAACTTCACACATAAAGACGGTTTGCCAAGCAATGAAGTCTACGATATTTTTCAGGATAAAAATGGTTTTCTTTGGTTTGCAACCGACAGAGGATTAGCCAGCTACAACGGACATGAGTTTAAGAAATTCGAACCCAAGCACGGATTGACAGACATTACCATTTTTGATTTTTTCCCTCAGGAAAACGGACAGGTCTGGTGCATCACTTTTAACAATAAACTATTTTATTTCGACGACGGTTCTTCAAAGTTTATTCCCTATAAATACAATTCTGTAATTGAAAAATTAATTAACAATATCAAATTTTCTTATTTCTTCGTCAATGATCTGGCCGTCGATAAAAAAGGAACGCTGCATATTGTTACCAATGGCGGCATGTATATCCGGATTGATGCTCAAGGCCAACTTTCGATAAAAACAAATCAATTGTCAACAAAGCCTGCCGAACTGCAAAGAACGCAGGCAAGAAAATACATCCACACCTTTGCAATAAACAAAAAGCAGGTTATAAGCTACCTGTCCGCAGCTCCTTCCGGGTTTATCAAAACAAAAACCGACGAATCGACAAAGCGGATTATAGACGCCGGCAAAAACCGAAAAATACTTTTTACGGAAAAATCAGTATTCCTGCATGTAAAGAATCAAAATGCAATTCAAATCTCGCAACCAAATCATGAACCTATAGAGTGTGGTCTTTTTGATGCGGATCATCTTTGGATTTCCTACAGGGGAAAAGGCGTTTGGATTTATGATTATAAAGGAAATTTGCTAAAAAAATACCTCAACAACCATTCTGTTACGGAAGTTTTTAAAGACAGCTACGGTTCCCTGTGGTTCTCAACTACCGACGCAGGCATATTTCAGGTAAAGAAAAAGAAAATAAACAATGCCCTTTTACAGAATCTGAACATTAATTCGTTGACAAAAGATAATGTCGGCAATTTATATTCAGGATGTTACAATGGCGACATCTATAAGATAGACCAAAAAGGAACAGTTTCGAAAATACATGCAGGAATACAAAACAGACCGGCCTTAGTGCAATACTCCCGTCCTGAAAACACTACTTATTTTTCATCAGACAACATGGTTTTCAATTCTTTCGAAAGAGAAGTAAAATACCTTGGGCTCCTGAAAATGTCCGACGATAATGATAATTTAATCCTGGTTCGCTACGGCGTATATAATGTCTTGGCAAAAAAAGAGGAAATATTTTCGGACACCCTTACTTTCCGGATTCACGATATTTCAGAAGCCGACGGCAAATATTTTCTGGCTACCATAAAAGGGCTGAAAGTACGCGATAAAGGCGTACTCAAAGAAAAAACAAATCCACTTCTGAATTTCAGAATTGATGATATTGACTATGAACCTAAAAGGAAATTATTTTATCTGGCGAGTTTAGGAGGCGGAGTGATTGTGTACAATCCAAAGAATGAAAAGGTTTTCAATATTGATAAATCCAAAGGGCTTTCAAATGATTTAGTAACCGAGGTGTATATTGAGAATGAAAATGTGATCTGGGCCTGTACCAATTATGGCCTAAACAGGATTCAATTTTTCAACGATGGCAATTACAAAGTCAACTACATTACTACAGCAGACGGCTTGTCCGAAAACCAGATTAGAGACGTTGAAATCATTGGCGATACGATCTATGCCGGCACCACGAACGGACTTTGCAGTTTTTCAATGCAGAATTTCACAGCGCTGTTTTCCCAAAGAAACTATTTTCTCCGATTAAAGAAAATCGCGATAAACAATAAAAAAGAAAATCAACTGCACCATCAGCTGGACTTAAAGCACAACGAAAATCAGCTGGACTTTTTTATTGAATCGGTATCCTTTAACAATAAAGATCTCCTGTACCGGTACAAACTCGAAGGCCTTCATAGAAACTGGAATTTCACTGCTAACCGGAAAATTTCCTATGAATTTTTACCACCGGGGAATTACACTTTAATAGTTCAGGTATTGGAAGACAACCGGCTTTTTTCCACTGAAAAAATTATGTTGCCCATACACATAAACGAACCTTTCTGGAAAACATGGTGGTTCCTGTTGATGGTTGTTTGTCTCTCCGGATCCGTTATTTATCTGTTCTTTAAAATCCGCGTCCTTACGTACAACGAAGATATTATCCGGGAACTCCTGCGCTTGATGGTGAAAAAAATACGCCGGAATGAGAAGTATTTCAAATTTAGGGAACAAGGCAAGGATATCCGTGTAAAAACGGAAACCATTTTCTATATTAAATCATCCGGAAACTATATTGATATCGTTACGGCCGCAAAAACCTATACCGTACGTTGTAAAATTGGAGATTTTATAACACAGGTTCCCGATCCTTTTGAATTTCTGAGAATCCACCGCTCCTATATTATCCGAATAGACAAAGTGGAACAGAAAACGAGAAAATCCATTTTCATTGGACAACAGGAAATACCAGTAGGTGAAACCTATTTATCGGAGTTAAATAAAATAGTTTTTTAAACTAGTTCCGTTTTACGAAAAAACGATGGTAAAATATTCATCCCTGATTATTAAAGATTTGTCACAGAATCTTTTTTGTGTAAGCAAAAGATTATCATTTTAGTCACTATTTTATATAGGATTCGTCACAAAGCCTATTTTTCTTACGGCATACAGAATTGCTGCTTCTAGTTTTGTGAAAACTTTAATTTTTTAAAATCATGAAAAAAACTATTTTAAATGTTGTAGCCAAATTGTGTTTGGGGCTATCTGTTTTTGGTATTTCTGAAGCTTCAATAGCGCAAGTAATTTGTCAAAATCAGAACCAGGTTAATTTTACAATTTCAAATCTAAACGGAAGCATTCAGACCAATGCTGTTTCACTGGTTAGCTCAGGAACATCAAATGGAGTAGATACCTATAAAACCTATACGGTAACGATTCCGTTTTACGAAAATTCATTACTGGGAACATTGCAGCTTAGAACCAATACCTTTTGTGATTATCCTTTCCCTCAATCAGACACCTATGGCACAATCAATGTCAACGGAGTTTCTTATGCTTCCCATACTTATACCATTCCAAGCGGTTTATCTCTTGGGCATCATAATTACACTGTAAAAAGCTATTGTGGGTCACAATTCTGTAACACTCAGTTAATCGATATTAATGTGGTTAAAGAAGCATCCCCATCCCTTTCGCTAACCTTAAACGGTTATTGCAAAAAAAACAGCAACAATTTATACAATGGCTATATTGGATTTAAAATATTTGGAAGCTACGTAAATGCCAGTAAATTGTATTTGGAAGTTCTTAGCGGCTGCACCAGCTACCCGGATACCAAATTGACCCTTTTAAGCTTAGATTCATCTTTGCCAACAAACACTTTACCGAGTTACGGCGCCGAATTTTATGATTGTAATGCAGCAACAACCTATACCGTTACAATGCAATACAGAAGTACGTCGATACATGGCCAAAGTTTAACTTATACAATTCCAAATACAGCATACGGTTGGACGAATTACAGTTTCACGAAAAACTTTATGACCTGCATGAATGAATTGGAACAAGACCCGATTAAATTTAAAACAAGCAACCTTATTTTTCCTAATCCGGTGAAAGAAACAGTTACAATCAAGGTTAGTGAAAATGAAAAATTAATGGCCGTAACTATTTTTGACAATTCGAATGCTGTACAGAAAAAAGAAACATTCAAGAACAGTAATTCTGAACAAAAAATAGATGTTAGTAATTTGAAAAAAGGAATTTATTTTGTTGAAATAGTTACTGATAAAGACATTACAAGAGAAAAAATTATAAAAGAATAAAGGTTGCCAAAATCACTACGGTAAAGATTGTTCTGATTTTCAATTGCCATATTGAAAAGGCTCTCCATCGAGAGCCTTTCTTTTTTATTCCACGCCGCTTTGCAGCGATTCCTGCCAGGCTTTTAAATCGTTCCATTTTCTCTGATAGGCCAACCGTGCCTGTCGCGGCCAGGTAGCCGGATTGTGAAAAGAAAACAATTCCCCGGCTTTGGACAGAATTTCATTGCAGCGATCCACCGATGTTTCCGAAAGGCTTTTCCATGTCAGTATTCCGGAAGTTTTAAGAAGCTCTTCCACTTTCGGGCCAATGCCTTCGATTACGGTTAAGTCATTTTCCTGTACTTTTTTTCCCAGGACAGTAGAGGCCACTTTCTCATCAAACGGCTCTACAATTAATGGCGCAGAAAACCCCAATATCGGAGTTGCAGCAGCTTCGTTTTTTTTCTTTAGAGATTCTATTTCATCCGCAAGTCGGGATAACTTTTTTTTGTATTTGGCCAAATCAGCCTTTTGTCGGCTGGAATTAGGAGATCCAACCGATGATTTTCCTATCAAATAGCCTAATAAAATTCCCAATAAGCCAACAGCTAAAACAATTAGTGAAACCATAACTGTACTTTTTTAATTGTTAATCCATCAATAAGAAACTTAAAACTAAATCCCGATATCCTAATCTGCCTTTTACAAAAGAGATTTCAGGGCAACCATAAAGTTACCGAAAATATCAGTTCCCCGTTAATTATAAGCATTAAAAAGTAAAAAAATTCGATGAAAAGTTAGCGGTTTAACCAAAAAATACTTGCGTTTAAGATTCCGGCAAAAGCTACCCAGCCTAAATAAGGCAGCAGCAGCATTCCGGCAATTTTGTCAATTTTTTTAAACTGAAGGTAGGTTTCATAAATCATCAGCCACAGCAGCATAAGTTCCACCAGGGCCACAAGAGGATTGTGTAATCCGAAGAAAAGATACGACCATAAAAAATTAAGCGCCAGCTGAATCGCAAAAAACAATAACCCTTTTCGAACATTGCCCTTATCGGTTTCCATGCGGTTCCAAACCAGTCCTGCCGCGACACCCATCATGATGTACAACGTTGACCAGACCGGGGCGAAAACCCAATTGGGCGGGGTGAAACTCGGCTTCACTAATGTCGGAAACCAGATTTCAACGCTTTCGCGGATTACCAATCCGGAAAAATAACCTATGCACAAACAGGTAACGACAACAGTAAGAATTCGGGTGATTTTTTGCATCAGAGTAAATTATGTTCAAAAATAGGAAAAAACTACAGAAACCCGCGCATTTACCAATCGAACAGTCTAAAAATGTATCTTTGCTTAAATTTTTCAGGTTTTATGATTTTTGAAAAGAATTTTATCCAAAACAACTATACCATTTCAGTTGAAAACGGAAGCTTTGAATGGAGTGCGCCAAGCAACATTGCCCTGGTAAAATATTGGGGCAAAAAAGACAACCAGATACCGGCAAATCCGTCAATCAGTTTTACGCTGAACAATTGCAAAACCATTACAAAATTGGCTTTCGCAAAGAAAATAAATGATGGAAGTTTTTCTTTCGATTTGCTTTTTGAAGGCCAGCCCAAAGAAGATTTCAAACCTAAAATCCAAAAATTCTTCGAGCGTATTTTCGAATATTGCCCTTATCTGAAAGATTTTCATTTCACGATTGATACGCAAAACACCTTTCCGCACAGCTCCGGAATTGCTTCTTCGGCTTCAGGAATGGCGGCTTTGGCCATGAACATTATGAGTCTGGAAAAAAATTTGCATCCGGAAATCACAGAAGACTATTTCTATGAAAAAGCCTCTTTTTTAGCAAGATTAGGTTCCGGAAGTGCCTGCCGAAGCGTAAAAGGAAGCATTGTAGTTTGGGGGAATCATGCCGAAATTCAGGGCAGTTCCGATTTATTCGGAGTGGAATTTCCTTCTTCGGTTCATTCTAATTTCAAAAAGTATCAGGATACGATTCTTCTTGTCGATAAAGGCGAAAAACAAGTATCAAGCACGGTGGGTCACGACCTGATGTTTGGCCACCCGTTTGCGGAACAGCGTTTTTCTCAGGCCCATCACAATTTATCGGCCATAAAGAGCGTTCTGGAAAGCGGAGATATAGAAAATTTCATCAAAATCGTGGAAAGCGAAGCATTGACCCTTCATGCCATGATGATGACGTCGATGCCCTATTTTATCCTGATGAAACCCAATACATTGGAGATCATCAATAAAATCTGGAAATATAGAACTGAGACGCAAGTTCCGGTGTGTTTTACACTTGATGCCGGGGCCAATGTCCATGTTTTATATCCTGAAAATACAAAAGAAACTGTTTTACAATTTATTAAGAACGAATTAGTTGGCTATTGTCAAAATGGTCAGTACATTTGTGACGAAATTGGCCATGGCGCTGTAAATCGTATTTGATTTTTCACTACATTTACTTAAGTCTGGATCCAACGTTTAAACCAAAAACAATATATGAAAGGACCGCTTTTTTACTCAAAAATATTACTCTTCGGAGAGTACGGAATCATCAAGGATTCTAAAGGGTTGTCTATTCCTTATAATTTTTATAACGGTGCTTTGAAAGTGGATGAAAATCCGTCGGAAGAAGCGTTGAAATCCAATGCCAGTCTGAAACGTTTTGTAACGCATCTTGAAAACGTGCAGAACGAACAGCCCGGGTTAGTAACATTCAATTTAGAGCTTCTGAAAGCCGATGTGGAGCGCGGCATGTATTTCGATTCCAGTATACCGCAAGGATATGGCGTAGGAAGCAGCGGTGCTTTGGTAGCGGCGATTTACGATAAATATGCAGCAAATAAGATTACGGTGCTGGAAAACCTGACCCGTGAGAAATTGTTGCAGCTAAAAGCGATCTTCTCGCAGATGGAATCCTTTTTTCACGGAAAAAGTTCTGGCTTAGATCCGCTGAACAGCTATTTGAGCCTTCCGATTTTAATCAATTCTCAGGACAATATCGAACCCACCGGAATTCCTTCGCAAAGCGCGTCGGGCAAAGGTGCCGTTTTCTTGATTGACTCAGGGATTGTGGGCGAAACGGCTCCGATGGTAACCATCTTCATGGAAAACCTGAAAGAAGAAGGCTTCCGGAAAATGCTGAAATCCCAATTCATAAAATACACCGATGCCTGTGTGGAGAATTTCCTTCATGGCGATATGAAATCACTTTTTGCGAACACCAAAAAACTTTCCAAAGTGGTTTTGAACAACTTTAAACCAATGATTCCGGAGCAATTCCACCAGGTTTGGCAAAAAGGAATTGACACCAACGATTATTACCTGAAACTTTGCGGTTCCGGCGGCGGCGGTTATATCCTTGGTTTTACGCAGGATTTTGAGAAAGCCAAAGCTTCTTTAAAAGATTACAAATTGGAAGTAGTGTATCAGTTTTAAGTTTTCTGCAGATAATTTAAGACTTTAGACTTGACGACTTTCCACTTTAGACTATAATCATGCTCACAAGAAAATCAAAAATGTTCTTGATGAAAATCCTCAGTTTATTTTCTGTGGTGCGTGGTTATAATATTCCTATTATTGTCCTGGCGCAGTATTTATCGTCAATCTTTATATTGGCTCCCGAAAAACGCGCTCTTGACGTCATCCTTGATTGGCGGTTATTTATCATTGTTTTTGTTTCGACATTAACGATTGCTTCGGGTTACATCATCAATAATTTCTACGACTCGGAGAAAGACTTAATCAACCGTCCGAACAAATCGATGTTGGACCGACTCGTGAGTCAGAAAACAAAACTGCAGGTCTATTTTGGCCTGAATTTCCTGGCTACCGCTTTAGCTTACATTATTTCATGGCGTGCCGCTCTATTTTTTGCGACGTACATCTTCCTTATCTGGTTCTATTCGCACAAGCTTAAGAAATACCCAATTATCGGCAACCTTACGGCTTCATTTTTGGCCATCTTGCCTTTCTTTGGGATTTTGCTCTACTTTAAAAATTTCTATCATGTCATTTTTGCACACGCCACCTTCTTGTTCCTCTTAATTTTAATCCGTGAAATGATTAAGGATCTTGAAAACATAAAAGGCGATGTAGCTAATAATTATCAGACGATTCCGGTTCGTTTTGGCGAAAAAGTTTCGAAACAAGTCATTACGGCACTGACGATTTCCACTATACTCCCAGTGTTTATCCTGATTGACAAATACGATGTGGGCTATATGGACATTTACTTCTACGTAAGCCTGATTGTGTTGATTTTCTTCCTTCTTAAACTTTGGAAATCGGAAACCCATTATGAGTATGTTCAATTGCACAATGTGCTCAAGTTGATAATCGTTGCAGGTGTTTTCTCCATTGTCCTTATCGATCCGATGGTTTTGGTGAATGGAAGGACACTGTTGCGATTGTAACTTCTAGCCGCTGATTTTTAACTTCTAATGCTTTTAAACACTATCTTTGCAAAAATTATAGTGAAATGAATAACGGAAAAGGAAATAATAATAAAAAAACGTCGTCGCCAAGAAAAGCGGGAGGCACTGCAAAGAAGCCAAGTGCTTCAGCTAAAGCTACCTTCAAAAAAGATGATAAAAAAACGGGTTTCCCAAAAGCGAAACCTGCTTTCGATAAAAAACCAAAGGCACCGAAAAAACCTGCCAATCCGGATGAAATCCGTCTGAACAAATATATTGCGAACTCTGGTGTCTGCTCACGCCGTGATGCGGATATCTATATCCAATCGGGGAATGTAAAAGTCAATGGCGAAGTAATTACCGAAATGGGCTACAAAGTACAGTTAAATGATGTAGTAAACTTTGACGGAAGCTTAATTACACCGGAGAAAAAAGAGTACGTTTTACTGAACAAGCCAAAAGGGTTCACGACTTCAAAAGAAGAAGACATGAATTCCAATAACGTACTTGATTTGGTACGAGGCGCAACAAAAGCAAAATTACAGGCCGTTGGAAGAATGGACAAAACCACAACAGGGTTATTACTGTTCACCAATGATACCGACATGATCCGCAAGTTTACCATTCCGAACCAGCGTTCTTCGAAAGTGTATCAGGTTTCTTTGGATAAGAACCTGAAATACGAGGATTTGGAGAAAATTGCAGGCGGAATGACTATCGATGGACATCGCGTTGCTGTGGAAGAAGTATCTTATATCGAGGATCAGCCTAAAAGCGAAATCGGAGTTAAAATGAAATCGTCAAACGTAAAAGTGGTACGTTCCATCTTTGAGCATTTGAAATACGATGTATTAAAAGTCGACCGCGTTATTTTTGCCGGACTGACCAAAAAGAACCTGCCGCGTGGCAACTGGCGTTTTCTGACTGAACAGGAAATCATCAACCTGAGAAACATATAATACAAAAGGCTAACATTCCCGTTAGCCTTTTTGGTTTTTATAGCTTATTTACTTTTTCTTCGATTGCTTTTAACCTTTCTTCAAGGGATTTGACTTTGTCCTCCAGCAGTTTGTTTTTTTCCTGTTCCTGCACAATGATTGTTTGTTGTTCCTGAACGGCTTTCACTAATGGCACTACAAATTCTGCATAGCGCAACCCATAGAAATCGTTTTCGTTTTTCGGGCTATCGACCCCACTGAAATCAAAGTTGCTTGCTTTTGCGGCCTGCTCCACTTCCTGGGCGATGAAACCTGTTGTTACTTCCGAATATGCATCACCGGAAAGCGAATCACCACCATCTTTTTTTCGGGCATTTACTCCCGTCATATCGTTTATCTTATTGCGGTTCAGACGATACGTTACAGGACGAAGTCGGTTTATAAAAGTCAGTCCCGGCACATTTTCCTGAATCTCTTCCTTGAATCTACCATCTGAAATGTTTGTCCAGTTTTGGTAGCCGCCTATTGAAGTAACAAAAGTATTTCCGATGCGCACCGAATTACTGGCGGTAGCGATAGCGTCTATTCCTAAACAGGTGGTATTAAAAAAACTATTTGTATTAGGGCCCGTGTTATATCCTAACGCAGTGTTATAAGATCCGGTTGTAGCTACATCAAGCGCTGTGGACCCAAACGCAGTATTTTGAAAACCGGTTGAATTATTGTAAAGAGCACCTGTTCCAACAGCGGTATTGTTATTTCCGGTCGTATTCAGATCTAAAGCAGTATAACCACTCGCCGTGTTGCTATAGCCGGTAGTATTGTTCAGTAAAGCATCTTTGCCTGTTGCAGTATTGTTGGATCCCGTAGTATTATAGTAAAGAGCGCTTCTTCCCGTACCT
This sequence comes from uncultured Flavobacterium sp., assembly GCF_946481155.1. Next base: position 13,021 of record NZ_CAMLMK010000034.1, on the reverse strand, counting down.
GTGTTGTTGTTTCCTGTTGAATTTCTGTTAAGTGAAAGACAACCGGTCGCAGAATTATTACTTCCCGTAGTATTATTAGTCAATGCATTATTCCCACTCGCGGTATTCTGTGTCCCGGTGGTGTTGGCAAAAAGTGCGTTTAATCCCGCCGCGGTATTTTCGCTTCCTGTCGTGTTCGAGTATAAGGATCCATAACCTATGGTAGTATTGTAGCCTCCCGTTGTATTGGCATAAAGCGTATACCCTCCCACTGCCGTGTTGAAATTACCTGTTGTATTAGTAACTAAGGAATTGCTTCCGTTGGCAGTGTTTCCCATACCGGTTGTATTGCCATACAATGCATAATAACCGGTCGCGGCATTTTCGGTTCCTGTAGTATTAGCACGCAAGGCCTTATAACCGAAACCTGCATTGTTGTTCCCTGTAGTGTTCGAATACAGAGCTTCTGCCCCGCCGGCCGTATTGCTGTTCCCTGTCGTATTGGAATGCAAAGCATGGTGACCCAGAGCGGCATTTTCAATTCCGGTGGTATTGGAAACAAGAGCATATGCCCCGCTTGCAGTGTTATAATCTCCGGTGGTATTATAATATAGCGCAAAAGCTCCATTAGCGGCATTTTCATCTCCGGTGGTATTAGAAAGAAGTGCTTCATATCCCACTGCCGTGTTACTACGTCCCGTAGTGTTTTCCCTTAGGGTTATACTTCCGATACCCACGTTGTTACTCCCGGTTGTATTTCTGCCCAAAGCATAATACCCTATGGCAATATTATCATTGCCGGAAGTATTAGTAGATAAAGCAGCAACGCCGGCTGCCACATTATAATCGCCGTCTGTATTACTGGATAATGCATTGTGTCCGACAGCCGTGTTTAATGAACCATAGGTATTGGACATCAGCGACTGGTAGCCTATAGCCGTATTTCGGATAGCATTGATATTGGAATAAAGCGATTTATAACCCACAGCTGTATTTTCCGCTCCGGAAGTATTTGAATAAAGCGATTGTGTCCCAAGGGCTGTATTAAAAGTTCCGGTTGTATTGCTGTATAAGGACTGGTATCCGACAGCAACGAGATTCGACGTTACAGTATTTGAAAATAACGCAAAATTCCCAATAGCCGTATTGTAGGCGCCTGTAGTATTTCCGTACAGAGTCTGTGACCCCATGGAGATATTCCCGTTCCCTGTTGTATTGTTAAATAGTGATTGATATCCGTTAGAAGTGTTTCCGCTTCCGGTTGTGGTAACGGCAAGAGCATATGTACCCGTTGCTGTATTGAAAGAGGCGGTAGTACTGGAGCCTAATGCCTGATAACCAGTGGCCACATTTTCCATACCTGCTGTGTTGGTAGCCAATGCGTTGGTTCCTGAAGCAGTGTTGGACAGACCCGTGGTGTTCGCATACAGGGCATGATAACCGGATGCCACGTTATTATTTCCCAACGTATTTGAATAAAGTGACTGCGCCCCGTTAGCCGTATTCGTATTTCCGGTGGTATTGTTGTACAACGCATCCGTACCTGAAGCGCTATTGCTGCTTCCTGTGGTATTTCGGCTCATTGCCTGGCTGCCACTGGCGGTATTGTAATTTCCTGTTGTATTGTCTCTTAAAGCCTCATATCCTGTTGCGACATTCTGTACTCCTGTGGTATTCCAGTACATCGCGCTTCGTCCATTTGCCGTATTTTGGGATCCTGTTGTATTAGAGGTCATCGAAAATGCTCCGGCAACAGTATTATCAGTACCTGTAGTATTTAAACGCAAAGCAGCAGACCCCACTGCAACGTTATAACCTCCGGTTGTATTAGTGGTTAATGCATTATATCCGTTAGCCGTATTCGCATCCCCAACAGTATTGTTGCGAAGTGCATTTCCTCCCGTGGCCGTATTTGTTGAACCTGTGGTATTAATTTGCAATGCAGAATCCCCAACCGCGGTATTGCCTACCCCTAATGTGTTTCCCCATAAACTATTATAACCTACAGCGGTATTAGAAAAGCCGGTGCTGTTATTATACAATGCCGAAAACCCCATCGCGGTATTATTGTAACCTGTGGTGTTAGATCGAAGCGTAGAAAACCCATCTGCAGTATTGTGGTACCCCGTGGTATTGAGCTGCAAAGAGAGATGTCCGGCAGCGGTGTTGTAATTTCCTGTGGTATTATTATAAAGAGAAGAATGGCCAACAGCCGTATTACTGAAGCCTGTCGTGTTAGAATACAAGGCCGCATACCCGGAGGCGGTGTTATTGGTACCGATAGTATTTGAAAACAGCGTATAACTTCCGGTTCCTGTGTTATAATGTCCCGTGGTATTGGCTGCAAGTGATAAAGTACCTATAGCCACATTGTAGTTCCCACCGTTATTGGAAAACAGCGATTCTGAACCCACCGCCACATTGGTACTGCCCGTCGTGTTTGCCATCAGAGAATTATATCCTATGGCGATATTTCTAAATCCCGTAGTATTGCTGTTCCCCGCAAGATAACCCAGGAAAACTGTTCCTCCCGGATCAATCCGCCCGCTTTTCTGATTATTGGTTCTGAAGTTTAAAGCCTTATTGTCTGTAGTCCCGATAAAATGCGTGCCGTCAACCGTTGCGCTATTCCCCGTTAGCTCCCAGCCAGCATTCCCTTTTACTCCAGACCAGCTTGAAGTGCCATTATCCCAATAATAAAACCCGGGCTGTTTGCCTGCAGATACTGTCGTCAGATAAACCATCATCCCGGTTTGGGCAGCAGTTGGATTCACTGCAGGAAAGGCATCGATCTTCGGAATCAGGATCCCATCCGTATTGGAAGGAGCCGCCTGATTGCTGGATTTGATATCCAATTGGGCATTAGGCGTTGTTGTATTGATTCCTACCTGAGAAAATCCGTCAAAGGAAGTAAGAAAAAATCCAAGGATGAGTAGCAATTTTTTCATAGCTGTTTTTTAGAACTCCGAATTATATTCAATTAATTACCGGCAAAAATGGCGTTACATTCTGTCTTAAAAAAATGGTAATAGACGAACGACTTTTTAAATAGACGGACGTTTTATTTTACCTTAAAAAATTCATACATTTGGTTCAGTGGCAATCCCTTATGAAAAAGTTAAATTGTATAATTATTGATGACGATGAAATCGACAGATTGACAGTGGTTTCTTATGCCAAAAAATTTCCGCAGCTCCATATCGTTGGGATTTTTGAATCGGCTGAAGAAGCACTTTCAATTATCGAAAAAGAAGCAATTGATGTCCTTTTCTTAGATATTGACATGCCCAATCTGAGTGGTATGGATTTCCGAAAAAGAACCATGCATATTCCGGTTTGCGTATTTATCACGTCTCATCCGGAACACGCCGTAGAGAGTTTTGAGCTGGAAACTCTTGATTTTATAGTAAAACCGGTGAAATTCGATCGTTTTTCCCAAACCATGAGCCGCATTGGGGAATTTATGGAAATCAAGCTCAAGGCATCCCTTTTTGAAGCCAGTATTGGTGGCGATACTATTTATATTAAAGAAGGCCATCAGCAAACGAAAGTAAAACTTCATGATATTTTATATCTCGAGGCGTTGAAAGATTATACGCTCATAGTAACTTCAGAAAAAAGGCATTGCGTTTTATCCAGCATCGGAACATTGCTGAAGGAATCTCATTTCCAATCTTTTATCCGGATTCATAGGAGTTTTGCAGTTCAGAAGCAATTCATCAAAAAGATCGGCACACAGGAAATCGAACTGAACAACAGTGTTCTTATTCCCGTAGGAAGGAGCTATAAAGATAATTTGAGTTTCATCGCATGAGAAAGATCGGACTGATTTTACTTTTGTTTTTTCCTCTTTTGCTTTTCAGCCAAAACCCAAAAGCAGCAGAATTGCTTATCCGCTGCGAAACTGCGAAAACCAATGAAAAATACAGGCTGTTAATCGCATTGGCTACAGAAGGCATCGGGTTGTTCGGCAGCAATTCCTATCTTCAGGCACGCTTCAATTTTTATAAAGCCTATGGTTTTGAATACGATAACAATCAGTATGAAAAAGCGATCCCGTATTTTGAAGCTTCCTGGAATTATGCGAAAAAGAACAAGAATCTCAAAGAGGAAACCTTAGCCTTAATGCGGCTGAACTATCTGTACTATTCCACAAAACAGTTTCAGAAACGGGAAGCACTTATCAATTACATAAAAACAGTTTTAGATACTACTAAAAGCATTTATACACAAGGCATCTTAAATGGCAGCCTGGGCGAATATTATCTCGATAAATCAGAAATTGAGCCCTTCATCGGCTACAAACTTAAGGCCATCGAATACCGCAAAAAATTCCCGAAAGATGACGCCAACAATATTGTAAACATTGGTATTTCCTATTCGCAAATCGGACAGGCATACATTAAAATGAAACAATTTGACAAAGGGATTGAATATTCCAATTTGGCAAAACCGTATCTGAAAACTTCAGCGAATGCTTTAGCTTTTTTATACAACGATTACATAAAATGCTATGCCGCAAAACAAAACCTGGACAGCATTACAAAATACTACAACGGCATCTACAAACTGATTTCCCCCGAAGATTCGCTCCATATCAGCAGCAGTTCCGCCAACCGCTATATGGCCGAATATTACATCGCAAAGGAAAATATTGAGAAAGCCACACAATTTGCAGAAAAAGCATTGATTTTGGCCAAAAAATCAAATGATGCCGAAATCCTGATGGAAGCCCAGATAACAGAAGGAAAATTACTCTTCAAACGAAAGCAGTTCGAAAAAGCGATTGTTGTCTTACAGCAAGCTACCACCAATGCTTATGAATTCGACAAGAATTCCTTTATCATTATTAACCAGCTGCTCTCGGAAAGTTATGCCAAATTAGGCGACTGGAAAAAAGCCTTTGACTATCAAACCATTTATACCAAAGCCAACGAGCAATTGCTGAAAGAATCGGCTAAACAAAGTATCGCCAATGCTGAAGCAAAATTTCAGAACACCACCAAACAGGAAAAAATTAATCTGCTTTCCGCTGAAAATCAGGTAAAAAGCCTTCAAATTCAGAATACTCGCAAGACGCAAATTTATTTAACCGTCGGTTTCTTTCTTTTACTAACCATTGCAGCTTTATTATTCCGCCAAAACAGCAACCGTAAAAGAACCAATATAAAACTGCAGCTCCTGAACGCCGAATTAGATCAGGCGAACAAAATCAAAATGCGATTTTTCAGTATTTTGAATCACGACTTAAGAAGCCCGGTCGCCAATCTCATCCATTTTTTACACCTGCAGAAAGAAAATCCGGAATTATTCGATGAAGAGAGTAAAGCCCGTATGGAAAACAAAACCATTGCCGGTGCCGAAAATCTTTTAAATTCGATGGAAGATATTTTGCTGTGGAGCAAAGGCCAGATGGAAAATTTCGAACCTCAGCCTAAAAATACTGAGGTGAAATCAATATTTGAAGACATCAAAAATCATTTTGCTACTGTTGAGAATGTGAAAATCACTTTTGAAAATCCGGAAAATCTCCAGCTCATAACTGATGAAAATTATCTGAAAACCATAATCCGAAATCTGACTGCAAACGCTATCAAAGCTTTGGAAAAAACATCAAACGCCAGTATTGTATGGAAAGCCTGGCATGAAAATGGCCAAAAATATTTATCAATTACCGACAATGGCCCCGGCGGAACCCAGGAACAATTCAAAGCTTTATATGATGAAAAAGAGGTTGTCGGAATAAAAACAGGGTTGGGCCTACATCTGATCCGGGATCTGGCAAAAGCCATTGACTGTAAAATTACCGTCGCGATAAACCAAAATACCGGTACGAAATTCACTTTGGTTTTAGCATAAAAAAAGGCCTGACTTTCGCCAGACCTTATTTATTTCTTTCAACTTTCGATTATAGTAACGCGTCGATTGCTTCAGTATAAGTATTCTTTGGCGCTACACCTACCTGACGTCCTACCACCTCACCGTTTTGGAAAATCAAAACCGTTGGAATGTTACGAACACCATATTTTGCTGCGAATTCCTGATTAGCATCCACATCAACCTTACCGATTACTGCTTTACCGGCATATTCCTCGCTAATTTGGTCAACAATTGGAGCCACCATACGACATGGTCCACACCATGCAGCCCAAAAATCTACTAATACCGGTTTATCTGATTTTAATACTACTTCTTCAAAAGTTGCATCTGTTATTGCTATAGCCATAATTTTATATTTATTTGTCCTACAAAAATAGGAATTTTATTTTGAATAGTTTCCCGAATGAAAATCAGTTTTGATTATGATCAGATTGATATTCTTTATCCGGAATTTTTTAATTCAGTTTAAAATTTACCTGAAGGCGCTCCAGCTCGGTCAACATCTCATTAGAAACCGCAATCTTAAGTTTTCGGCTCGGCATGCTGAGTTTCGTTACCACCTTAATTTCCTCTTTTTCTTCCGGAACAACCATTTCGACCTCATCGGCGATTTCATCTGTATCTGAAGTGTCGTCAACCTCACTCACTACGGGAATCTCAATTGCTTTTTTGACTTTCTCCAGTTCCATTACTTCAAATGTCACCGTAGTTTCTCCTTTGTTCGCCGAGAAAATTTCATTTAGTTCCATAATCAGATGTTCCCGCAAATCCGTAATTGAAAACTGCAGCACCAGTTTTTTAGCGAATGTAGCCAAAACATCCTGCAGCATAATCACCTGTAAAAACTGCATTCGGGGATCGGATTTCTTACCCGTTTCCCTGTTGGTCCAACCTTCTTTTACATTCAGTCGGATGTACACGAAATGATTCTGCCCAAGGAAATGACGGAATTTCAAATACTCTTCATCGAAGATTCTGAACTCGCAGCTCTCGTCATACCCTTCCAGGTTGAATGTCGCCCATCCTTTACCATTCTTAGCCGTTCGGTGCTGCACATCGGTCACAATTCCTCCAACGGCAATATTCTTTCCGACATATGGATTTAAATCTTTCAGCGATTCCAGCTTGGTGGAACAGAAATATTTCATCTCAAATTTATAATCGTCCAAAGGGTGGCCTGAAATGTAAATCCCGACTACTTCTTTCTCTTTGGCCAGTTTTTCCATGGTATGCCATTCCGCGCAAGGTGGTACAACCGGCTCAGGAATCTGCACTTCGGAAGCATCGCCAAACAAGCTCACCTGAGAGGAATTCTCGTTTTCCTGAAACTTCGATCCGTAACGCATCGCTTTTTCAAGGAAAGTTGTGTTATCGCCATCGGTATGGAAATATTGCGCCCTATGCGTATTGGTAAAACAATCAAAACCGCCGGCTAATGCCAGATTTTCAAACGCTTTTTTATTGGCTGCTCTCAAATCGATTCGTTTGGCCAAATCGAAAATAGATTTATAATTGCCTTCTTTTCTGTTTTCTACAATGGTATTCACGGCACCTTCTCCTACACCTTTAATCGCTCCCATTCCGAAACGGACCGCATAGTTCTCGTTTACCGTAAACTTGTAGAACGACTCGTTTACATCCGGACCTAAAACGTCCAATCCCATTCGCTTACACTCTTCCATAAAAAACGAAACCTGCTTGATATCGCTCATGTTATTGGAAAGCACCGCTGCCATATATTCAGCCGGATAATTGGCTTTCAGATAGGCCGTTTGGTAAGCAATCCAGGCATAACACGTCGAGTGGGATTTATTGAACGCATATTCTGCGAAGGCTTCCCAGTCTTTCCAGATTTTCTCCAGTTTCTCTTCCGGATGGCCTTTCGCTGCAGCCTGACTGACGAATTTCGGTTTCATCTTATCGAGGACGTCACGCTGCTTTTTTCCCATCGCCTTACGGAGTACGTCGGCATCACCTTTGGAGAAATCCGCCAGTTTTTGGGACAGAAGCATCACCTGCTCCTGATACACCGTAATTCCGTAAGTGTCTTTCAGTAATTCTTCACACGCTTCAAGGTCATACTCGATCGGTTCTTCACCGTTCTTTCGTTTAATGAAACTTGGGATATACGCAATCGGTCCCGGACGATAAAGTGCATTCATCGCAATCAGGTCATTGAAAACCGTAGGCTTCAGTTCCTTCATGTATTTCTGCATTCCGGCACTCTCGTACTGGAAGATACCGACCGTTTCACCGCGTTGGAAAAGCTCAAAGGTCTTTACATCATCAATCGGGAACGTGTCCGGATCGAGCACTTTCCCGGTTCTGTATTTTATTAGTTTAACCGTATCTTTTATCAGGGTAAGGGTCTTCAGACCCAGGAAATCCATTTTCAGCAATCCGGCGCTTTCGGCTACCGAGTTGTCAAATTGGGTCACGTACAAATCAGAATCCTTCGCTGTAGTCACCGGAACGAAATTCGTAATATCACTTGGTGTAATGATTACTCCGCACGCGTGGATTCCTGTATTTCTTAAGTTTCCTTCCAGGATTTGCGCCTGCTGAATGGTTTCTCCGCTCAAATCATCTTCTTTGGAGAGTTCAATCAGTTCTTTCATACGGTCGAAATCTTCCGGACGCAACACTTTTCTGATTTCGGCTTCGGAATCTTTCATGAAACGCGCCAGATTCCATTTTGACGGCAGCATCCCCGGCAATAATTTCGCAATTTTATCAGCCTCGAAAAGTGGTAAATCCAAAACTCGTGCGGTATCACGAATAGCTGATTTAGCAGCCATGGTACCATAAGTAATGATCTGCGCTACCTGTTTTGAGCCGTATTTCTGGATCACATAATCCATTACGCGGCTTCGGCCTTCGTCATCAAAATCGATATCGATATCGGGTAACGACACACGATCCGGATTCAGGAAACGCTCAAAAAGCAGGTTGTACATCAGCGGATCGATATTGGTGATTCCCAAACAGTATGCTACCACCGAACCTGCAGCCGATCCACGACCCGGTCCAACGGATACATCCATCTTACGCGCTTCGGCAATGAAATCCTGTACGATCAGGAAATATCCGGGATAACCTGAATTCTCAATCGTAAGCAATTCGAAGTCGATGCGCTCCTGTATTTCTTCTGTTATTTCAGTATAGCGTCTTTTCGCGCCTTCATACGTTAAGTACCGCAAATATTTATTTTCACCGCGCTTGCCTTCATCGGCTTTGTCTTCTTCGACTAAAAATTCGTTTGGAATTTCGAATTTTGGAAGCAAAACATCGCGGTAAAGCGAGTAAATTTCAATCTTGTCGACAATTTCCTGAAGGTTGATGATGGCTTCCGGCAAATCCGAAAACACTTTTTTCATCTCGGCATCCGACTTGAAATAGTATTCCTGATTGGGCAATCCGAAACGATAACCACGGCCGCGTCCAATTGGCGTTGCCTGCTTTTCTCCTTCCTTTACGCAAAGTAAAATATCATGGGCATTGGCATCTTCCTTGGAAATGTAAAAGGTATTGTTGGTTGCAATAATTTTGATATCATGCTTTCTGGCAAACGAAATCAGGGTTTGGTTGACGCGGTTTTCGTCTTCCTGATTGTGGCGCATCAGCTCGATGTAGAAGTCGGCGCCAAATTGGGATTTCCACCAAAGCAAAGCTTCTTCCGCCTGGTTTTCACCGATATTTAAGATCTTACTCGGAATCTCCCCATAGAGATTTCCTGTTAGAACGATAATGTCTTCTTTGTATTGCTCGATGATCTTTCTGTCGATTCGGGGCACATAGTAAAACCCTTCCGTATAGGCAATCGAGGACATTTTGGCTAAATTGTGATAGCCTTTTTTATTTTTTGCCAGGAAAACGACCTGATAGCCGTTGTCTTTCTTGGTTCGGTCTTTATGATCTTCGCAGACGAAAAACTCGCAGCCTACAATCGGTTTCATTTCGACTTCAGTAGGTTCTTCTCCGTTTTCTGCAGCTGCTGCATTTTTGGCTGCTGCCGATTTGTTGTGGTTCAGCACATCACGCACAAAATGGAACGCTCCCATCAGATTCGCATGATCCGTCATGGCTACGGCCGGCATTTTGTTTTTGGCTGCCGCCGAAACCAGATTTGCAATCGAAATTGTGGACTGCAGTACTGAAAACTGGGTATGGTTGTGCAGGTGTACGAAAGTCGCTTCCTTTAAATCCTGCTGGTGTTCTTCTGAAATTGGCGTTTGCAGTTCCTCTTTCTGGATTTGCTGCAGGCGTTTCCTGATTTCTTCCGAAGCTGATTTAAGGTTGATATGCTTTAAACCAATGAGTTGGATTTCCTGCGGGTTGTTTTCGCGGAAGTTTCGGAAATAGTCCGGGGTTACGTCGAGTTCTTCTTTGGTAAAGACTTCGCGTTTGATTAACTCTAAGAAACAGCGGGTAGTAGCCTCTACGTCGGCAGTCGCGTTGTGTGCTTCCGAAAAAGGAACCCCGAAAAGATATTGATGGAGTTCGGTTAGCGTGGGTAATTTGTATCTCCCTCCTCTACCTCCGGGAAGTTTCAGCAATTCGGCCGTTACTTCGGTACAGGTGTCAAGGACAGGCATTTTTACCATAGCTGAACCTACGTTCATTCGATGAAATTCACAGCCCATGATATTCACGTCGAAGCCAACATTCTGGCCGACTATGAATTTCGCTTTGGAAAGTGCGATATTGAATTTTTCGAGGACTTCCGAAAGGGCGATTCCCTGCTCCATGGCCAATTCCGTGGAAATACCGTGGATTCTTTCGGCGTCGTAGGGAATGTTGAATCCTTCCGGTTTTACCAGATAATCCTGATGTTCGATAAGATTTCCCATCTCGTCATGCAATTGCCATGCAATCTGGATACAGCGCGGCCAGTTATCGGTATCGGTAATGGGCGCGGACCAGCTGCGGGGCAAGCCTGTGGTTTCGGTATCGAAAATTAGGTACATATCTTATACTGAGGATTTTAAAAATTGTGGTTTCCTGAAAAACGGAAGCTTCAAAAATACATTTTCCGCGTTTAAGAATCAATTTTAGTTATCAACAAAAACGCAAACGGAAAGCCTCCCAGCCCCGGTTGAGCCGGTAGCTTCACCGCCTGGGCGGGGGACTAAAGGCGAAGACGGGAAAATGGATGGCAAAAAAGCCCGAACCATTCGCTCCAAAAAGAAAAAATAAAACCACCCAACCCGTCTCGGCGGGCACCCCTCCAAAGTAGGAGAATAAAAAAAGCCGCCTCAAATGAGACGGCTTATGTTATTTCCAGAAAAGAAAATTAGTATCTTCCTCCACGGCTGTTTCCACCACCACCGTAGCTTCCGCCACCGCGATTGTTTCCACCACCACTTCCATAACCACCACCCGCTGGGCGATTGCTATTGAAAGATCTTCTTTCACCTTCCGGTTTTGGTTCTGACTTGTTCACAACAATAGTACGGCCACCAACAGTAGCGCCGTTTAATTCATCGATTGCTTTCTGAGCTTCCGAATCATTTTCCATTTCAACGAAACCAAAACCTTTACTTCTTCCAGTAAATTTATCAGTAATAATTTTTACCGAATTTACTGCACCATAAGCCTCAAAGGACTCTCTTAAATCTGCCTCGTCAATAGAAAACGGAAGACTTCCAACAAAAATGTTCATATATATTATTTAATAATTCTGGGTAAAGGTAAACTAATAATATTGCAATTCACTCAATATTAGGTTTTTATTTTGTTTTATTTGGCTAAAAACAAAAAACCACCTCGGAAGAAGTGGTTCTGTATCAGTATTTTAGACTTAGCAATTACGGCACTTTATAGAAATTACCATCAGTGAAAGTCACTTGATTGCCTTCTTCGTCTTCTGCAACAAACTTAAATGTTCCGGTAACGGTTCCTGTACTGAAAGCCTCAGTAATCTTAATTTCTCCTGACACGGATTCATAACTTACCCCGCCGCCTTCAGCAGACATAAAGGTAGCTGAGTTAGCAGAACTTCCGCTTAATGTATAAGTTCCTCTGTTTCCTGAAGTTGTATGCAATGTTACCAGTTCACTGCCAACAGCTGCTATTATAGTAAGCCCACCTTCATCTGCCATGGCATCCATATCATTGGCTTTCCATATATTGCCATTCTTAGTGGCCTGAAATGCAGGATTGCTGAATTTAATCTCTTCTCCGCAAGAAGCAAATGCTGCTACTAAAACAAACAGCGAAACTATTTTTTTCATTTTTGACGAGTTGTAATTAGAAATATGACGCACAAAAATAACTTTTAATTAATTATTTCCAAGTATTTTCTTTTCAATCTTCAAATAGCAGAGAATCAAAACGATAGAAGAAATAAAAAAAAGCCCTAAAATTATTTTGTACCGTAAAGTTTTATATCTTTGCACCCTTAAATAACCGAGGTCGAGTACCTCAAATTAATCACAAGATTTATGTCAGTAAAAATTAGATTACAAAGACATGGTAAAAAAGGGAAACCTTTTTACTGGATCGTAGCGGCAGATGCACGCGCGAAAAGAGATGGTAAATTCTTAGAAAAAATCGGAACTTACAATCCAAACACTAACCCTGCAACTATCGACTTAAACCTTGATAGCGCTGTACAATGGTTACACAACGGTGCTCAGCCAACTGACACTGCAAGAGCTATCCTTTCTTACAAAGGTGCTTTATTAAAACACCACCTGGATGGAGGAATCCGTAAAGGTGCTTTAACTCAAGAACAGGCTGACGCTAAATTAGCAGCTTGGTTAGAGTCTAAAGCAGGTGCTGTTGATGCTAAAAAAGCTGGTTTATCGAAAGCAGAAGCTGATGCTAAAGCGAAAGCTTTAAAAGCTGAAAAAGAAGCTAACGCAAAACGTATTGCTGCTCAGGCTGAAGCTGCTAAAGCAGAAGAGGCTGTTGAAGAAGCTCCAGAAGTAACTGAAGAAGTAGCAGAAGCTGCAACTGAAGAAGCTCCGGCTGCTGAAGAAAGCAACGAAGAAACTCAAGCATAATTTTTAAGGCGGTTCCATGCGTAAAGAAGATTGTTTCTATTTAGGTAAAATCGCTAAAAAATTTAGTTTCAAGGGGGAAGTTCTTATCTATCTGGATACGGATGAACCTGAAATGTATGAAGATCTGGAATCAGTTTTTGTTGAATTCAACAAAA
>NZ_CAMLMK010000033.1 GCF_946481155.1 uncultured Flavobacterium sp. | reverse complement strand
CTTCAGGGCGGATTGCGACACGAACGCACCAGTTTCGATGTACAGCGTTACGATCTGAACATCAAAATAAGTCCCGAAGAACGCTCGATTGTGGGCTACAATGATATTACTTTCAAAATCGCAGCCCCAACAAACAAGATTCAGATCGACCTGTTCGAAAATATGAATGTGGACAGTATAGTTTTCAACAAAAAACAACTGAAATACAAACGCGACAACCATGCCGTATTCATTAATTTCAATGAAATGATGCAACCCGGCAAAGAAGGAAAAATTCGTTTTTACTACTCCGGAAATCCATTGATCGCTAAAAATGCTCCATGGGATGGCGGATTCGTATTCAAAAAAGATACTCAGGATAAACCATGGATTGGCGTAGCAGTACAAGGAACTGGCGCAAGTTTATGGTATCCGGTTAAAGATTCCCAAAGCGATGAACCGGATTTCGGCTCTTCCATAAAAGTAGCAGTGCCAAACGGACTGATGAATGTTTCCAACGGACGTTTTCTAGGTTCCGAAGATTTGAAAAACGGCTGGACCCGATGGGATTGGGAAGTAAAAAGCCCAATAAACACTTACGACATCACAGTAAACATTGCTGATTATGTTCATATTCACGACAATTATAAAGGCCTGGATATGGATTATTACGTATTAAGAGCCAACGAAGCCATTGCTCGAAAACATTTTGAAGAAGTAAAACCAATGATGGATTGCTTTCAGTCCAAATTCGGAACCTATCCTTTTAAGGAAGATGGTTATAAGCTGGTGGAGACATCTTATTTAGGCATGGAGCATCAAAGTGCTGTGGCTTACGGAAATAAGTACCTTAAAGGCTATTTAGGAAATGATATGAGTCACACTGGGATTGGATTGGCTTTTGATTACATTACTATCCATGAAACGGGCCACGAATGGTTCGGCAACAGTGTGACTTCGAAAGATATTGCCGACATGTGGATCCACGAAGGCTTTACCACTTATTCTGAAACAGTTTTTGTGGAATGTACCCAAGGTTACGAAAAAGCAATGCAGTATATCAACGGACAACGACTGAATGTTCGAAATGATAAACCAATTATTGGTCACTATGGCGTAAACAACGAAGGTTCAGGAGATATGTATTTCAAAGGTTCTTTGATGCTGAATACGATCCGACACATTGTAAACGACGATGCGAAATGGTGGAGTTTGATTTTAAAGTATTCTGAAACTTACCGTCATAAAATCATCGATACTGAAACTGTTGTGAATTTCTTCAATGAAGAAACTGGAATGAACCTGACCCCTATCTTTGATCAGTATTTACGCTACAGAAACATCCCTACTCTGGAGGTACGCCAAAACAATAAAAATGTGGAAGTACGCTGGAATACCGATGTAACTGATTTCGTTATGCCTGTGGAATACACGGTGAACGGAGCAGTTTCTAGAATGAAAATAACCAATTCCTGGCAGTCGCTGCCGAAAAAAACCACTTTAGACAAGGTGGAATTCAATAAAAATAAAATGTTTTTTACACTTTCGAAGCCGTAAATAACACTTAGTCGATTTTAAAGTACCTTTCAACGATAAAATTACGTTAAGTAATTCGTAATTAATAATTTAGGGTAATTCAAATCGGCTAGGCTATGGACAAGGTAAAAAACTTAAACAAATGGGCGAATGCGCATACCAGTTATCCGCTCGACCTGCTACGAATTGCTTTGGGGATTTTTTTAATCATCAAAGGAATGTCGTTCATTGCTAACAAACAATATCTTAACGAAATCTTGGATTCCATGGGAAGCTATGGAAGTGAGATGTTGTTGATCCATTACATAGCCGCAGCTCACATGATGGGTGGTTTAATGATTGCCTTCGGATTATTAACCCGATGGTCGATTTGGGCGCAACTTCCGATATTAATTGGTGCCGTAGCGGTCAATTTCATCGGAGACTTCAATACTGAGAATTTCATTCTCTCCTCCGTTACTTTAATTATCTGTGTATTCTTCCTTTTCTTCGGAAGCGGAAAACACTCAGCAGATTATTATTTTAAAATGGAGCAATAAGAAAACAACTTTTTTCTATACATAACCACAAAGATTGCTTAACCTTCGTCATAAGGCGATGTGAACATTAGAAGCAACTTTGTGGTTTCTTTATTTTATAGAATCTGTACGTTTGATTTTTCCAGTCTCTGTTTCGGCGAATTTTGGAACAAAAAGAATTTCCTTAGGCTTTTCGTATTTGTCCAAAACATCAAAGAGCGATGCCTCAATTTCATAAGGACCACCTTCAATAACCAAAACAAGCTTTTCCCCTAAAGTGGCATCCGGTCTTCCGATAACAAAAAAACGGTTTCGGATCTTCTCCGACAGCTTCTCCTCTATCCTTTCAGGAAACAGCTTTACTCCGCCACTATTAATCACATTATCCGCGCGGCCAAGCCAAACGAACTTATCCCGCTCGGTAATTTCCACAACATCGTTGGTTACAATTTTCGACTCGGAAAGTCGAGGTGCGTCAATTACCAGACAATTTCGATCATCAGTTGAAATCACAATTCCCGGCAAAACCGAAAAAGCAGTATCCTGCACTTTTTTAGCAGCAATATGTGTAATGGTTTCGGTCATCCCATACGTTTCATAAATTGCAGTTGGAAGTTTTTTTAAAGCATTAGCTAAGGCCAAATTCAATTTTGCTCCGCCCACAATTATCTTTTTCACCCGATGAAGCTGCTCTATAGATTTCTCTACCTGCAAAGGTACCATGGCCGCAAAATCATATTTTTTTGTATTTCCGTCAAGCGGAAGGGCGTCCGGTTTTACAAAATCCAAATCCCAACCTAAAACCAATGCCCGGACCAGCATCATTTTACCGGCAATATATTGTGTTGGCAAACAATGTAATGCTTTGCATCCCGCCTTCAAATCAAAGAATTCGGCTGTAGCTAAAGCAGAATTTATCATCGCCTGTTTCTTAAGCTGAATTTTTTTGGGAGTTCCTGTCGTACCTGAAGTCGTTACTTCAATAAAATCATTTTCATTAAACCATTCGAGTATAAACTTAGCAAATTGCTGTTTGTATTCTTCTTTGGAATTGCAAATCTCTTTGGCAAAAAAGCACAATTCTTCCTTGCTGACATATTTTCCATTAAGCTGAAAAAAAGGATGTATAATGGAAGAATTTGTCATTAGGCTTGTAGTTTTCCGGTAAGTTTTTCTTTCCAGTTGGTCCATCCGTATTTTTTAGAAAACACAAAAAGTAATATTGGAAATATCACAAAAATCGGCAATGCAATTTCTAATCCTGCTGTTGGTTCGGAAATATCTTTTAAGATAGAATGCGTCTGAAAAGCTGTCCAATCGGCCGTGACTAACAAAGCGCCAATTAAATTATTCGCTGCATGAAATCCTAAAGCGAGCTCCAATCCTTCATCCATTAGGGTAAGAATTCCCAGGAAAAATCCCGTTCCGATATAATACACCATGATTATGAAACCCAGTTTTCCCACTTCGGGATTGGCCGCATGCATAAGTCCGAAAAGAATTGACGTCGTCAGAAAAGGAACCAATCTGCTGTTGGTTATTACGCCAAGTCCCTGCATTAAATACCCTCTGAAAAAATACTCTTCAAAACTGGTCTGCAGCGGTATCAATATAATGGCCAATATCAGAAATGTAAAGAACGGCACCGGCTCAAAATTAACAACAAAGTTTTCCGGAGCAGCAAAATAAGCCACCGCAGTTAAAACTACAGTGATCAAAGACCATAAACCGAAAGCGAAAAAAACGCGTCCCCAATCTACTTTTTTACGGGAGGTAGTCAGACTTGTTATACTTTGTCTGTGTACCACTTTTACCCAAAACAGCAATCCCAGACACATAAAACTTAAGGGAGCAACCACAATTATAAAAGTGATATTCGTTCCGACTTGTGCAATCATCTGATGCATCACGTCTTCGGTACTAGTGTCTTGCGTCAAAAAATAATTAGCAAACATTAGTACTGCAAAACCAAGAATAACAGGAAGATAAAGTATGAAATTGTAATTTCGGGTTTTAATTTGTTCTATATACATGGATTTTGGATAAAAATTTTGTCAATTCGAATTTACTCGATTTTTCAACTATATGGAGTACTTTTGCAAAAAAAATAGAATGATTACCATATATCACAATCCAAGGTGCAGTAAATCTCGTGAAGGAGTTTGTTTCCTTGAAGACAAAGGGATTGAATTTGAAGCGTTTAAGTATCTTGATGAAAAAATCACGAAACGGGACCTGACATCAATCATCAAAAAACTAAAAGTCAAACCGATTGAATTGGTGCGAACAAAAGAAGCGCTTTGGAAAGAAAATTTTGAAAACAAAGAACTTTCTGATGATGAAGTGATTGCAGTAATGCTGAAAAACCCGATTTTAATAGAGAGACCTATAATCATTAATGGGAATAAAGCCGTGATTGGCCGTCCAATCGAAAAAATCCTTGAGATTATTTAGAATTAGTAAACTGTTGTTTTAACAAAGATTTGGGATTTTACGCTTAAACCACGAAGTAATTTTGCAGTCAAAAGCAGATCTTTAAAAAATCATTCATGAAAAATTCGCATTCGATAGTAACTTGCTTACTGCTTCTCATTTCATTTTTCTCATTTGCCCAGCAAAGACCGCAAATGCCAAAAGTAAAAGTGTCCGGTAAAGTCATTGAGCAGGTTTCAAAACAACCTCTGGAATACGCCAGCATTTATATGCAAAACACAAAAAATCCTTCAATGGTATATGGCGGAATAACCGACAGCAAAGGGGAATTTTCTTTTGACGTGCCTACCGGGATTTACTATATAAAAGTAGAATTTCTTGGTTTTAAAAAGGTTGAGTTCAAAGACAAAGAAATCAATAAAGATACAAATTTAGGTACCATAGGCGTTACTGAAGACAGCAAACAACTTGAAGAAGTTGTAGTTATTGCAGAACGTTCTACCGTAGAGATCAAACTTGACAAAAAAGTGTACAATGTTGGTCAGGACATGATGGTAAAAGGCGGAACAGCCAGTGATGTATTGGACAATGTTCCTTCCGTTTCAGTGGATGTTGACGGAAATGTGAGCCTTCGCGGAAATGAAAACGTTCGTGTTTTAATCGACGGAAAACCTTCAGGAATGGCAGGAAATGTGGCAGATGCTTTAAGAATGCTTCCTGCTGATGCAGTTGAAAAAGTTGAAGTAATCACTAATCCATCAGCTCGTTATGAAGCAGAAGGTGGTGGCGGAATTGTAAACATCATCCTAAGAAAAGGCAAAAACCAGGGAATCAACGGAAGCGTTACGGCAACCGTTGGAGATCCTCAAAATTATGGACTGAACGGAAATATAAACCTTAGAAGCGAACAGTTCAATTTATTTACCACTACCGGCTACACCAACAGCAAAAGCCCTGGTAACTCGTTAACGGATACGGAATATCTTGACAGGGACACCGGAGAAACAACAGGTTTCATCAACGAAAGAAGAACTAACGAACGAGCAAGAGAAGCTTTCAATACAAACTTCGGTTTTGAATGGTTTCTGAATAAATCCATCACCTGGACAAACACCCTTTCAATTCGAAAAAATAACGGCACAAATCCTGATGATGTTCTTTATTACAATTTTGATGAAAATTACGCACCTACTTTCATCAGAAATCGTTTTAATGACCAGGACAACGACGCGCTTAATATGGAATATTCAACCAATTTCATAAAGAAATTTAAGAAAGATGGTCACAAATTAACCATTGACGCCGCTTTTTCGGGTGACAGGCAAAACGACAATTCCACAATTTCTGATTTTGTAATCGGAGACGAAGCAAACACGCAATTTGAAAGAACGCTGAATAAAGAAAACCAAAAAAGAAACCTTATCCAGGCGGATTATGTATTGCCGATAAAGGAAAACAGCCAGTTCGAAGCAGGTTACCGCGGTAATTTCACGAACCTGACAACAGCTTTTAAATTGGAACAACAGAATGATAGCGGAATTTGGGAAACCAACACTTTCTACACCAATACTTTGGAATACATTGAAAAAGTAAATTCATTCTATACGCAATTCGGAACAAAAATTAAAAAATTCTCTTATTTGCTTGGATTACGCTATGAGTATTCTAAAATCAATGTAAATCAGCTGACTACAAATGATTTCAATACCAAAGAGTACGGAAACCTTTTCCCAAGTGTTTTCCTTACTTACGAATTCTCGGAAAAATCAAGTGCCAGCATGTCTTATAGCCGACGCATCAACAGACCAAGAGGCCATTTCCTGAATCCTTTTTCCAACTATTCGAGCAACATCAATATTTTCAAAGGTAACCCGGATATCAACCCAGCAATGACCGATGCATTTGATCTTGGATATATGAAACGTTGGGAGAAACTGACCTTTAGTACCTCTGCATATTTTAATAAGACAACCGATTCCTACCAATTTATCAGAAGAGAATCAGGTGATTTTGTAAACGGAGTTCCCGTAATTTTAAGTACGCCTATTAATTTAGCGACGCAATACCGTAGCGGATTTGAATTTACCCTTAATTATTCGCCGTACAAATGGTGGAAATTAAACGGAAACTTTAATTTCTTCAGAAACGAAACGAAGGGCGATTATGCCTATACCAATTTTGAAGGAGATGAAGTAGTACAAAACTTTGATAACACAGCTTATTCATGGTTTTCCAGAGTAACCTCAAAAATCAATTTGCCATACGGAATCGACTGGCAAACCAATGCAACCTACAACGCGCCACAGAAAAACGCACAGGGAAGCAGCCGAGGAGTATTATCTGCTAATTTAGCATTAAGCAAGGATTTCTTCAAAGAGAAAGCTACTTTGGCATTAAACGTAAGCGACATCTTTAATTCGAGAAAAAGAATTTCAGAAACGCATCTTGACAACGTTTTAAACTCTTATAGTGAAATGCAGTGGAGAGAACGCCAGATCAATTTATCGTTCACTTACCGTTTCAACAAAAAGAAAACAGAAAGAGAAAAACAGCCGAAACGCGAAGAAAACGGCGAAGAAGAATTTGGAGGTTAACCTCCGGCAATAAAAAAAGTCCCGAAATTTCGGGACTTTTTTATTTTGAAAAGAATCGTAATTTTTTACAATTGCTTTTGTGCTCTTTGTGCTCTTTTCTCTTTGAACATTTCAAATAAAGCCCCACCAATCCAGTAAAACACGAAGTTTACCAGGAAAAGCATAAGCCAGAAACCTGTTAAGAAGATTCCTAAGAAAATTAAAAAGCCTAAATACTGTTGAAATTCAAACATGTTTTCCGGAATTTTATGAATTCAGGCCAAATATACGGGGAAAAATCAGCCTGGACAATACTTCGCTAAAAATTATTTTATCTATAACGATTAAACGGTTGATATTCACTAATTTTAAGGAAAATTACTAAGATTATGGATTTCCGAATTGAAAAAGACACTATGGGTGAAGTTAAAGTTCCGTCAGAAAAATACTGGGGAGCACAAACCGAACGCTCCAGAAACAACTTCAAAATTGGCGAACCTGCCTCCATGCCAAAAGAAATTATTACCGCATTTGCTTTCCTGAAAAAAGCCGCAGCCTTTACCAACAGCGATTTAGAGGTACTAACACTTGAAAAAAGAGATGCAATCGCAGCAGTCTGCGATGAAATCCTAAACGGAAAACTCGATGACAACTTCCCATTGGTCATCTGGCAAACCGGTTCAGGGACCCAGAGTAATATGAATGTAAACGAAGTGATTGCCAATCGCGCACAGGTTTTAGCCGGAAAAAAAATCGGCGAGGAACCATTTATCAAAGCTAATGACGATGTAAACAAATCGCAGTCTTCCAACGACACCTTCCCTACTGCCATGCATATCGCGGCTTATAAAGTAATTGCCGAAAATACCATCCCCGGTGTAGAACAATTGCGGGACACTTTACAATTGAAAGCCAAAGAGTTCAAAGATGTTGTAAAAATTGGCCGAACGCATTTAATGGACGCTACTCCCCTTACACTCGGACAGGAAATTTCAGGCTATGTGGCACAATTAAACCACGGATTAAATGCACTGAATAATACTTTATCCCATTTATCAGAATTAGCGCTTGGAGGAACCGCAGTCGGAACCGGTTTAAACACCCCTGAAGGCTACGACAAGAAAGTAGCCGACTATATAGCAATATTTACCGGTTTGCCTTTTAAAACGGCTGAAAACAAGTTTGAAGCACTTGCAGCACATGACGCGATGGTGGAAACGCATGGCGCCTTAAAACAATTAGCCGTTGCCTTAAACAAAATAGCGAATGATATCCGAATGATGGCTTCCGGTCCACGCTCCGGCATTGGCGAAATCCATATCCCGGAAAATGAGCCCGGCTCTTCCATTATGCCCGGAAAAGTAAACCCGACGCAATGCGAGGCTTTAACTATGGTGTGCGCACAGGTCATGGGAAATGACGTTGCCATAACAATTGGAGCTACGCAGGGACATTACGAGCTTAATGTTTTCAAACCGATGATTGTTGCCAATTTCCTCCAATCTGCACGATTACTTGGTGATGCCTGTGTTTCCTTTAATGAACATTGCGCTCAGGGAATTGAACCAAACTATACCCGAATTAAGGAATTGGTAGACAATTCACTAATGCTGGTTACAGCTCTAAACACGAAAATCGGATATTATAAAGCGGCTGAAATTGCCCAAACTGCCCACAAAAACGGAACGACCCTAAAACAGGAAGCTGTTCGACTTGGCTATGTTTCCGAAGAAGATTTCGATGAATGGGTGAAACCAGAAGATATGGTATAAAAGAATAAACCTAAACGGAGTATTTAATTTAAATTCAATTGTATGAAAAAAACAGGAATTTTTACAAGTTTGTGCTTACTGTTAGTCGTTTGTTTTACCGCTTTAAGTTGTCAGAAAGAGAAAGTCGACACTAAAGCAGAAGGCGAAAAACTTATGCAGACAAGCAGGGAATGGTCAAAAGCTGCCCAATCAAGAAAGGTAGACGAAATTTTGAATTACTGGACGGATGATGCGATCGTGTATTCGGCAGGAGAGGCGGAACATGAAGGAAGAGATTCCATCCGTAAAATGGTCGAAAACGCTATGAAAGATCCGAACTTCAAAATACGCTGGGAGCCTAAGAAAGCTGATGTCGCAGAAAGTGGTGACATGGGTTACCTTCTTGAAGAAGTAAAAATGGAAATGAAAGACTCAACAGGAAACGCACAGGTGATGCATTTCAACGGAATTACCATCTGGAAAAAACAATCAGATGGCTCCTGGAAAGCTGCAGTGGATATCTTAAGTCCGAAAAAGTAATATAAAAATCTCTAAGAGTTCGCTGTGGCCATTTAAATCACGGCGGACTCTAAATCTTATTCTTCTCAATTGCTTTCTGGATCTCCAGCAATGACTGCTCCTGATGTAAAATCAAATGGTCTATTTTCTCGTGCAGCATCCTGATTTCCAATTCCGATTTCAGGTTAATCATATAATCGTTTTTTGCTCTTTTACGATCGATTTCTTCCTGGCGGTTCTGGCTCATCATAATCACGGGCGCCTGCAATGCAGCAATGCACGACAAAATCAGATTCAGAAGAATAAACGGATAAGGATCGTAAGCCCGGTGCAGCAGAATAAACGCATTCACGCAAATCCATACTATCAGAAAGAAAACGAAAGAGATAATAAAAGTCCAGCTTCCGCCGAATGAGGCTACTTTATCAGCAACCCTTTGCCCGTACGTCGCTTTAGCTTTATCATCCTCAAGCTGCGGAAAAACCGATTTGTTATCTTTTAAGGAAGAAATTACCGTTCGTTCAAGCTCGCTGAGTTCATCCACATCTTTCAGTAAAAATCGTGAAATGTACTTTTCCTTAAAATAATGTAGTTCGCTTACTGAAAGTTGGCTGTCTTCTTTAAAATCGGGGAATTCTGCTTTTATGCATTCAAAAATCGATTTCCGTATGGACTTTCCGTAAACACATTCCTCCATTGGAAATTCTTTCCCGGAGATAGCACTGATAAATGTTTCCATAAGCTATTGTATTTAGAACCATTTTTTCTTTTTAAAGTAAGCCATCATTCCTACTACCAATAAAAGCATAACACCCATAACAATGTAATACCCGTTTTCGGATCGCAATTCCGGCATATTATCAAAATTCATCCCATAAACACCCACGATGAATGTCAGTGGCATAAAAATCACCGAAACTACTGTCAGCGTTTTCATAATTTCGTTCATTCGCTGGCTTTGCGCTGAAAAATGGAAATGGGAAGCACTGTCCAAAGAATTCAAATCGTAATCGATCTGCTCCAGAAGCTCTAAACATTTCTGATGTAATCTGGCAAAAAAAGTATAATTGGAATTTTCAATACCATCATATTCCGTATCATCCTGAAAACTTTTTAGGCTGAACAATGCGTCCCTCAGCGGAACAATCGCCCGTTTAAGAAAATTCAGGTTCTCGCGGTTGTTTTCGATTCGGTCCAAAATATCCTGATGGTGATTGGCTTTGGATTCAATTATCAAGGTTTCAATTCTGTCTTCATAATTTTCGATGGTAATGTAAAAATTCTCCATAATCGCATCCAGCATCAGGTATAAAAGATAATCGTTCTTCTTTTTGCAGACAATTCCTCCATTGGTCCGGATACGTTCCCTGATATGTGTAAAGAAATCGCTCTTTCGTTCCTGAAAAGAAACCAGCAAATTCTCTTTCAACACAAAGCTAACCTGCTCCACACGAATGCTGTTCAGGTCATCCGCCGGTAAAATCGACTTGATATTGAAAAACAAAGTATCATGGAGTTCTTCCATTTTTGTCCGACGGGTTGTATTCAGAATATCGCCAATAATATATGGCTCAATGCGAAGCAACTGGCCAACATCTTTAATCAGCTCAACATCGTGCAAACCATGAATATTCAGCCATTTAACATCGTCTTTCTGACGGTCATCCCGAAGTTCATCTGAAATTTTAGATAAGGTAACTTTATGATATTCCTCGTAGCGGTTTTCATCATATACAAACAACTGCATTTCTACGGGTTCGGTTCTGTAAACTCCAGTGTATTCGTAGAAATTCGGCTGGACTTTGCGTCCCTTTTTGTATTTAATCTTTCTCAAAATTGAATAATTTGTCATAAAGATAGGAGTTTTTGAATTTCCATTTTACATTTACAAAAAAATTCATGTAATGAAAATCCTGATTAAAAATATAAAGGAACTTTTACAGGTTCGAGATATTTCCATCGATAAAGTTTCCGGTGCAGAAATGGCCATTTTACCTAAGATTGACAATGCTTTTTTAGTAATTGAAAACAACCTGATTGGAGATTTTGGTCCGATGAATAATTGCCCGGATTCCGCGTTTGACCAAATTATTGATGCTGAAGGCAAAACAGTTTTACCAACCTGGGTTGACAGCCATACGCACATCGTATACGCAGGAAACCGCATTCAGGAATTTGCGGACAGGATCAACGGACTGAGTTATGAGGAAATTGCCAATCGTGGTGGCGGGATCTTAAATTCGGCGAAAAAACTCAACGAAACTTCGGAAGAAGAAATCTACAACCAGTCGAAAGCACGTCTGGAAGAGGTAATGCAGCAGGGAACGGGCGCCATTGAAATCAAATCGGGATACGGACTTACGGTAGAAGGCGAACTGAAAATGCTTCGCGTGATCCGAAAACTTGCCCAAAATTATCCGATAAAAATCAAAGCCACTTTTCTTGGGGCGCATGCTTTTCCGATGGAATACAAGGAAGATCATTCCGCTTACATTGATTTGATCATCAATGAAATGTTGCCGAAAATTGCAGAAGAAAATTTAGCAGATTACATTGATGCTTTCCTTGAAACCGGTTATTTTTCAGTAGAAGAAACTGAAAGAATTATGGAAGCCGGTAAAAAATACGGACTTACAGCGAAGATCCATGTGAATCAATTCACAGCAATCAACGGGATTGAAGCCTGTGTGAAACATGGAGCACTTTCCGTAGATCATCTTGAAATTGTAACCGATGAAGATATTGAAATCTTAAAAGACAGTAAAACCATGCCGGTTGCTTTGCCAAGCTGTTCGTACTTCATCAGTATTCCTTATACTCCGGCACGAAAAATGATCTCAGCCGGATTGCCTCTAGCGCTAGCGACAGATTTTAACCCAGGCACTACACCATCGGGAAACATGAATTTTGTAGTAGCAACAGCTTGTATCAAAATGAAAATGACACCAGAAGAAGCTATAAACGCTGCAACCATCAACGGAGCGTATGCCATGGGAATTTCAGAAACGCATGGAAGCATCACTAAAGGAAAATCGGCGAATTTGATTATCACCAAGCCGCTTACCTCCTTCTACCAGCTGCCGTATGCTTTCGGAACCAATTTAATTGAACAGGTCATTATTGAAGGTGAATTAATTTAAAAAAAGTAGAAGCCACGAATTCACGAATTAAAAACAACTTGTAATTTGTGAATTCGTGGCTTACAGATTCCGCATAAAAAAAGTCCCTCATAATTGAAGGACTTTTTATTTATACTTAGTATTGATTTTATCTCAAGGTAAAGCTCGTTTTGGAAACCAATTCGCCTTTATCGAAAATATTTACGAAGAAAGTACCGCCTTCAATATCCTTAACTGGTAAATCCTGAGTTACCTGAACTGTTTTGTTCTCGTATTTAACCGTTTTAACAAAGCTGTATGTTAACGTTTTATCCCCGAAAGACTCTGTTTTCTTATCACCAAGAACATTGTTTTTGCTGTCGATTACCTGAACGTAGTAGTTTTTATCACCTGATTTGGCAATCTGGTTTTCAGCAATCATGAAGCTAATTTTCAACACGTCTGCTCTGCTTGCTTTGTCTGTATCAATCTGTTTTCCTGAACTTCTTTGCTTAACCGCCATAGTCTGTAAATTCAAAACCGAAAGTTTAGAACCTTTTTCAACTGTTTTGGATAAGTTGTCATTTGAAGCGATTAACGTATCTCTCACTTTTCTTGTATCTTCTAAAACTACCTGCGTACTGTCACGTTGCGTTGTCAGTGTTGCATTTTGCTTTTTAAGCACATCGTTTTCTTTCATCAGATTGTCCATTTCGCGTTTTAAACGCAAATAGTCGTTTTTGAATCGCGACATTGCGGCAGCATCACCCTGCGATTTTTCCAATTCTGCTTTTAACTGAACTAATTTTTCTCTTTCGGCAGATAATTCATCAGAAAGCGACGTATTCTCAGCAATAGCTTCATCATATTTCGCGATTGAGGCTTGCAATTCTTCGCTTAACTTCTCTTTGTCCGTCATTAATTTATTTTCAGATGTTTGATTATCAGTACTCATTTTGTACATGTATCCCAAACTACCCAGCAATAGTAAGGCTAAAACAACAACGACTGCTTTTAAACTAGAATTACTTTTTTGATTTTCCATAGATATTAGTTTTTTTTCAAATTTAATTTTTTTTTCATTTAAACCTATATTCCTAAACGAAAGTTTTACGGAAAATAGTATTTTTGAGACAAGATTTTTAACTTTTATGGAAAAACTTATTCGTTTTACGCTAACCGATCTTACTAAAATCACCAATCATCGCAGTTCCGAGATTAAATTTGGAGAACGCATTCAAACCGTGCCAAAGGAAATGGATATACTGGAATTTTTGGAAGCCAGCGACGCCGAATTTGTTTTATTCGGCATTCCGGAAGATATTGGTGTCCGCGCTAATTTAGGGCGTCCCGGAACAGCTTCTGCCTGGGAAAGTACACTGAAAAGCATAGGAAACATCCAGCATAATAAATTTTGCAAAGGCGGCCGGTTAATAATTTTGGGCACTGTGAACGTGCAGGAAGAAATGGAAGCCATCCAGGAGTTAAGCATCAATAATAAAGACGATAAAAAGAAATTCTTCAAACTCGTTGATAAGATTGACAAAGAAGTATCACATATCGTCTGCCAGATCATAAAAGCAGGAAAAACACCTATTATTATTGGAGGCGGACATAATAATGCCTACGGAAATATCAAAGGTTTAGCGCTTGCTAAAGGAAAACCTGTAAATGCCATTAATTTTGATGCTCATACTGATTTTCGTGCATTGGAAGGACGTCACAGCGGTAATGGCTTCTCATATGCTTTTGATGAAGGTTTCCTTAAGAAATACTTCATTTTTGGGCTTCATGAAAGTTATACTTCCAAAAGTATATTGGAAACCATAAAGAAAACCGAAGGAAAAGTTCTCTACAATACCTACGAACAAATTGCCGTAAGAAATGAGAAGGATTTTGGCGATGAAATGGAAACGGCAGAAAAACACATTGATACTGATCCGTTTGGGATAGAAATTGATTTGGATGCAGTACCTAACATTCCAAGCAGCGCCATGACTTTGAGCGGATTTTCAGTGGAACAGCTTCGTCGCTTCATTCATCATTTCGGACAAAAATCTAACGCTTCGTATCTGCATATTTGCGAAGGTGCACCGGATTTGGCTTATGAAAAAAACAATCATCTTATCGGGAAATTAATTGCCTACCTGATCACCGATTTCATGAAAGCAAAATCGAATAAATAGCAATCTCGAAATTTTAGAGTACTTTTGCACCGACGGCCAATAATTGCTGTCCCTATTATTTATGCTATTTAACGAACTTAATTTATTCAAAAATATACAGCACGCCATTAATGATGAAGGGTATACTAACCCTACTCCCATCCAAGAACAAGCGATTCCTATCATTCTAGAGGGAACAGATTTGGTTGGCTGTGCACAAACAGGCACCGGAAAAACGGCAGCTTTTGCTATTCCGATCCTTAATCTTTTACACCGACTTGTTGGTTCCAGCAGCAAAGTGAAACATATCCGTACCCTTGTAGTGGCTCCAACGCGTGAGCTTGCGATCCAGGTTGCGGAAAGTTTCGATACGTATGGGAAATACACCAATATCCGAACTTTAGTGATTTTTGGTGGTGTGAATCAAACCTCACAAGTAGATCAGCTGAAAAAAGGTGTCGATGTATTGGTGGCGACTCCCGGACGTTTATTGGATTTAAACAAACAGGGTTTCATCAACTTAGATCATTTACATCATCTGGTTTTAGATGAAGCCGATCTGATGCTTGATATGGGTTTCATCAACGATGTGAAGAAAATCATCAAATTAACGCCAAGTAACCGTCAGACTCTATTATTCTCAGCAACAATGCCGTTAGCTATCCGTGAATTGGCAGATACTTTCTTAACCAAACCGGAATATGTATCGGTTACTCCGGTTTCAAGTACAGCGGAAAAAGTAAACCAGAAAGTTTATTTCGTTGATAAAGAGAACAAAAGAAACCTTTTATATCAAATCATTGAAGGTGAAAAACTGGAAAGCGTTCTGGTGTTTGTGCGTACGAAACACGGTGCGGACAACGTAGTAAAAGCGCTGAGAAAACAAAATATCCATGCGGAAGCCATTCACGGCGACAAATCACAGAATGCCAGACAACGTGTTTTAGAGAGTTTTAAAAAGAACGAAACTACCGTTTTGGTAGCTACTGATATTGCTGCACGTGGGATTGATATTGAATTACTTCCCTACGTAATCAACTTTGATCTGCCGAATATTCCCGAAACCTATGTACACCGAATTGGCCGTACAGGGCGTGCCGGAAATTCAGGTATGGCGATTTCATTTTGTGCAAGAGACGAAAAAACGTATTGGCAGGATATTGAAAAACTAACCCGCCAGAAGGTTAAGGTGGTTACGGATCATCCTTTCCAATGGAGCGAAGTGAATCCGGATGCAAAACCTGATTTAAGAAACAAAACCAAAGCACCTCATCAGAAGAAAAAACCGGATGGTGCTGCCAGTTCCAGAAAATCGGAGACTTCAAAAAAGAACAAAAAACGCTGGTATTAATCCCTGAATATTTTAAGGAATTTTTAACCGAAACCCGTTAATAATGAGAGTTTTAACAAGATTTTGACTTGCTAAAACTCTCATTTTTTTATCTTTGTTTTTAGTTAGTTTATTAATAACCAATTAAATACAAAAGTTATGGGATACTTAGCTAAAACAGATTCGCAATCGCCGGTGCGTTCGTTCTTAGATGATTTTTTCCCTAATGACCTTATGGATTGGGGTATGAAAAAATTCACGAACATTGGAACCACCGTGCCTTCTGTAAATCTATCGGAAACAGACATGGAGTACAAAATTGATTTGGCGGCTCCAGGTATGAAAAAAGAAGATTTCAATGTTGAAATCGAGAACAACATGATTTCTATTTCTTCTGAAAAAGAAGATAAGAAAGAAGACAAAAGTGACAATTATACTCGAAGAGAGTTCAGTTATCAGTCTTTCCGCAGAACATTCTCTTTACCGGATGCTGCAGAAACTAAAAAGATTGATGCTACCTACACGGATGGAGTGCTGCATATTACCATCCCAAAAGATTCGAGTAAAATGAAAAGCAGCAAAAAAACTATTCAGATACATTAACCCACTTTAGTGGCTGGTATAGTAATCGTGAAATCGTCCTTAACGGGAAGGTTTCACGATTATTTTTTACTGGAAGTTCTAGGTTTTGCTTGCAGACTAAAAGTTTGCGACTGCCGGAGCTATTCTTTTTTTTTGCCACAGATTTAAAGATTAGCACAAATTAATCTATGAAATCCGTGTAATCTGTGGCTTAAATTTTCAGAAGCTGTAAGAAAATAAACCCTTGTGTAAAGCGAAATACACTAAAATGCATAGTTTAACTATCTCTGAGACCAATAAAATCAAGATGATTTAACTTTCTCCTCTTCCCCTTTTCTTTCTGAAAGATGCAGGATCATTTTATACAGATGATTAGGCTCAAATGGCTTGACAATGACTTCATTCATTTTTGAAGCCAGGACCTGTTCGATGATTTCCTGTTTGTCAAAAGCCGTTACCGCAATGATTGGTGTAGTATTTCCCGTTTTACGGATAAGTTTTGAAGTATCAAACCCGTTGATCTTCGGCATATTGATATCCATTAGAATTACGTCGAATTCCTCGTTTTCCAAAACCTTAAGTGCTTTATAGCCATCATCAACAATAATGCTTTCAAAATGACGGATATCAAGGATTTTCTTGGTTACTATCTGATTGATTTTATTGTCTTCCACCACCAGGATTTTATAGGTTCGCTCTTCGGTGAAATCAACTTCAAGGTTCTTCAGTAACTCGATTCGTTTGCTCTCATCGGTATCAAAACCAATGGTGAACATCATTTTGGTACCTACATTTTCCTCGCTTTCACAATGGATTTCGCTTCCGTAAAGGTCAACCAGCTGCTTAACGATGGACAATCCTAATCCGGTTCCCTGATAATCGTCTTCCTTGCGCTCAATCTGAACAAATTTCTCAAAGATTTTCTGCTGATGCTCCTTAGCAATACCAATTCCGTTATCAATGACTTTAAACGTCACGAAACAGAAAGAAGATTCGTTTCGTTCGAGTTCGGCGGTTATTTTAACGAAACCGTTTTTGGTAAACTTCAGTGAATTGCTTGCCAGATTCATGAAAATCTGAGAAAGACGGACCCTATCCCCAATCACAAACTCCGGAATTGAATCGTCTACCTCCAGAATCAGTTTGTTATTGTTCTTCACAGCAAGGAACTGCAGACTATCCACAATGGAATTCAGCTCATCGGAAAGATTGAATATTGAATTTTCCAACACAATCTTCTTCTCTTCGATTTTGTATACCTGAAGTATATCATTTACTAACGAAAGTAAATATTTAGCAGAGAATTTTAAAGATCTCAGATAGGTGCTGTCTTTTAATTCTTTATGCTCATCAGCAATTAAATCGGCTATTCCCACAACTCCGTAAAGCGGTGTTCTAAGCTCGTGACTGATGGTGGAAATGAACTGTGATTTCAATAAAGAGGCTTCTTCCGCCTGCTCTTTTGCAATCAGCAGCTCTTCATTGGCGATCTTAAGTTTCTTATTGGTTTTCTTTCGAAGTCTGTTGTTCTTATAAAGCGAATACACCAACAACAGCAAAATGAAAAAGATGAAAATGAACATGATCACAATCAGCCTGGTTTGCTTTAATCTGCTGAATTGTTCCAGTTTTTCGCCTTCAATCTTATCGATTTCCCTTTTGTATTCTTCAACTTCAATATCCGATCCTGCAGTGTTTACTTCCTTGGTTCGTTCTGCATTATAGATTTTATCTTTTACCTCATTATACTTCTCCAGCAACATATAGGCGTTCTTATAATCTTTTACCTTGAAGTAATACTGCGCAAAATCGTCATACACTTCGGAGGCGTGTGATTCCAGAAAATCCACGTCGTTTCTGTTACACAATTTCATTGCTTCCTTAAAAGAAGCTTCTGCTTTTGCGAATTCATTTCTATGGGTATAATACGTACCATAGAGGGAATTCATTGACAGTTTCCCTTCTAATTCGTCGATATAATTTACTAGTGGTGTAGCCGCTTTCAGGTATGGGAAACCTTCATCATACTGCTCTTTATTGAAATAAGCGGCGGCCAGATTTAAATTGGTATAAGTGATTTCAAGCGTGTCTTTAATTTTTCGGGAATACACCAGCGCTTTTTTGTAGTGATCAATTCCCTTATTGAAATCAACACCGCGATAGCAATATAAATTGCCCATATTATTGTGCAGCCAGTCTTTTAGAGTATCATTGGTGGTCAGGTTCGCAAACTTCAGTCCTTTATCATAATAACCGGCAGCTTTGTTATAATCCGAAAACTCCTCGAAGTTTAAGCCAATCAAATTATACGCGCGGGCAATTAACTGATTGTCTTCCAGTTGATAGGCGCCGTTAAGGGCTTTCTTGGCATAAAACAAGGATTTGCTGCATTCCAGTTTGGATAAATGCTGACCGGATTTCGCTAACGTGTTCAAAATATTCTTACGCTCTGTCGCTTCAGATTGAGCATGCACTCCCTGAAAAGAAAGAAAGATAAGTAATAATGTGAATTTTAACTGGTTAGCGTTCATTTATATATTTTAAAACGCCAATTTAATAAACACGTTTTACATAACATCAAAAAAAATCAAGAAAAAAAAGAAAAAATGTTATATAAAAATGAATGCCGATAAATTGTATTTTTTTACCGACAAATATCACTGTTTCCGCATCTTTGGAACAAAAAAAACGTCCGCCGGAGCGAACGTTTTATATTTAACTTCTGATCAGTTTCTTGTATTTGATTCTTGTCGGAGCAACATCGCCCAAACGTTTCTTTCTGTTTTCCTCGTAATCGGAGAAACCACCTTCGAAGAAATACACTTGTGAATCGCCTTCAAATGCTAAGATATGCGTACAGATTCTGTCAAGGAACCAACGGTCGTGGGAAATAACCACTGCACAACCTGCGAAGTTCTCTAAACCTTCCTCAAGCGCACGAAGCGTGTTGATATCCAGGTCATTCGTTGGCTCATCCAGCAACAATACGTTTCCTTCTTCTTTTAATGTCATTGCCAGGTGCAAACGGTTACGCTCCCCTCCTGATAATGTGGCTACTTTTTTATTTTGATCGCTTCCGCCGAAGTTGAAACGGGACAAATAAGCTCTCGAATTCACCTGACGTCCGCCCATCATAATCAGTTCCTGGCCATCGCAGAAGTTTTCCCAGATGGTTTTGTTCGGATCGATATTGGAGTGCGACTGGTCTACATAAGCTATTTTCACAGTCTCCCCGGTGTGGAATTCTCCGCTGTCCGGCTTTAATTCGTCCATGATCATTTTGAAGATGGTGGTTTTACCGGCACCATTCGGACCAATAATACCAACGATACCTGCTTGCGGCAAAGTGAAGTTCAGATCATCGTATAATAATTTGTCTCCGTATCCTTTGGCAACATGCTGCGCTTCGATCACGTTTGTTCCTAAACGCGGACCATTCGGGATATAAAGCTCTAATTTTTCGTCAAGCTCTTTTTGATCTTCGTTTAACAACTTATCGTAGTTCTGTAAACGTGCTTTTTGTTTTGTCTGACGGCCTTTTGCTCCCTGGCGTACCCAATCCAGCTCTCGTTCTAAAGTCTTTCTTCTTTTGGAAGCAACTTTTTCCTCTAAAGCCATTCTGCTTGACTTCTGGTCTAACCACGAAGAGTAGTTTCCTTTCCATGGAATACCTTCGCCTCTATCCAGCTCTAAAATCCAGCCTGCAACATTGTCAAGGAAATAACGGTCGTGCGTTACTGCGATTACCGTTCCTGCATATTGCGATAAATGCTGCTCTAACCACAGAACCGACTCGGCGTCCAAGTGGTTGGTAGGCTCATCAAGTAACAATACATCCGGTTGTTGCAATAATAAACGGCACAAAGCTACACGACGTTTTTCACCACCTGATAATACTTTGATTGGCGTATCGGAATCAGGACAACGTAAAGCGTCCATCGCGATTTCTAATTTTGTATCGATTTCCCATACACCGTGCGCGTCGATTTTATCCTGTAAATCGGCTTGGCGGTCCATTAGTTTCTGCATTTTGTCTGCATCTTCATAGACTTCCGGAAGACCGAACATATCGTTGATTTTGTTGAACTCGTCTAAGATTGCCATAGTTTCGGCAACACCTTCACGAACTACTTCAATAACGGTTTTGTTTTCGTCTAATTGCGGCTCCTGCTCTAAATAACCTACAGTATAATTTGGCGCGAACACCACATCACCCTGGTAGTTCTTGTCTACACCCGCGATAATTTTTAATAGGGACGATTTACCCGATCCGTTCAAACCAAGGATACCGATTTTGGCACCGTAGAAGAAGCTCAGATAAATGTCTTTTAACACCTGTTTGTTCGTCGAAGAATAGGTCTTGCTCACCTTCGACATTGAAAATATTACTTTCTTATCGTCTGACATATAAATGTATGTTTATGATTTATTTTTAAAATGGATACAAATATACGTAAAGGATGTTGAATTTTTAAATAGTGTTGGAAGTAGGTGTTTTTCTTTGTTTTCTTCTGTGACAAAAAATTTTGCAACAGGTTTTCTCTGGCTTTTTTGTTTGGATTAATTGTTATATTTGGGTAGATACATTGTGTATATTTAAAAGTTTAGCTGCAATTAAACAAAACTTGGCGCATATGAAAAAACTATCGGAAATATTATTTTATCTAACATTTTTTTTAGTCACTTTTGGCCAAGCTCAAGATAAATTACCTCAAAGAGATATTGACACTTTATTTACCAAAGCCTTAATACAACGTGTTGATTGGCAACTTACAAGCGGTTATAAGTATGTTGATTTAGAAAATCAAGGTAACATTCCTATAGAAAAATTTCAGAACGGGATGATAAAAATTCTACCTCAAAATCAGATAATAAATGTCTCACGGAAAGAAGGAAAAGAATTGACGGTTCATACTCTAAACTATTTAATAATTAGTAGAGACACTGTCGATGTAAATTTTGGCGAATACTATGTAAAAGGCCTAAAAGCAAAAAACAAAAAATCACCTTTGGCTATAATTACCGAAAATAAATGTCAAGGAACAAGAGATTCATACATTCCTAATATTAGATTTGTATTAATTAATGGTGAGTGGAAAATTATTCGATCGAAGTTTTACAAAAATTAATCAACTGCAGCCAACAACGGTTTTAAGAAATGGCTGGTTAGGGATTTATTTGGAATGGTCAGTGAATATTTCTCTTCTCCGAAGTGAGGCTTTTTCTTTCTAACTTTTCGGTATATTTGTAAGCATCAGTAACAAAAATCCGCCACTTCTTAAAGCCGACGGGACGTTAGCTGCAATACGAATAAAATGTAATTATGTCACATAATATACCAGTACCAACAGAATCAAAAACACAGATAAACAAGGCAGGTAAGACTTTGGGATCAACTAACTTATTCTCAAATGAATATCAAACTGCTCTCGAACTAGCAAATAGATGGAGAGCTTGTCACGCTTATCCTATAAATACTTTTCAAGCTACATTAAGAACAAAAATCAAGAATTGTAATGGAGATGTTTTAGTTGCTCAAAGGCTAAAACGTATGCCGACTATCATAGATAAGTTAGCACGATTTCCAAACATGCAACTAACAACGATGCAGGACATAGCAGGAATAAGAGGAATTTTTGACAACCTTGATGATATAAAACTTATTGTTTCAAAATATGTTGACAACAAAAATTTTCCCCATGAATTTGTAGATAGTTACGATTACATTTCAAATCCGCGCAATATTGACGGCTACCGTAGTCATCATTTAGTTTATAAGTATAGCAACAAACATAATCCTGTTTATGACGGATTACGAGTTGAAATTCAGTTGAGAACTAAGCTGCAACACATTTGGGCAACCGCCGTAGAAACAATGGGTACATTCTTAGGACAAGCGTTAAAATCAAAACAAGGAGAAAAAGAATGGTTAGATTTTTTTGCTTTAGTTTCCTCAGCTTTCTCATTTTTAGAAAACACTCCACAAGTTCCAAGATTTGCCCATCTTTCAAGACAGGAAACTATCAACGAAGTTGCTAAAATGGAACAAGAGTTGGGAGCAATTGAAAAAATGAAAAATTTTACGACTGTAGTAAGTTCAATAGGAAATAAAAAAAGTTATACGTATCATTTAATTGTATTGAATTCTTTGGAACATACTATTGAGGTGCACACATACGACAGAGAAAATTTTGAAGTTGCAATGGCTGATTATGCAAAATACGAAGAGAAAGCTGCAAAAGGAAGTAATTTGGAACCAGTACTTGTGTCTGCAGGACCAATGGAAAATCTTCGCAAAGCGTATCCAAATTTATTTCTAGACATCACGGAATTTGAAAGGACTTTAATGGACTTGATAAAACCCCGATAGCGCGGATTTGCAATCCTTACCCATAAAAAAACCCAAGCAAAAACTACAACCCAAAAGTTGTAGTTTTTGTTTTTAATAAACAGTCTTGTCGAACATTAATTTTCTAATTAAAAGAAATTGCTTCGTCATGCTTCCCCGCAATGACAAGATGCAATTATCAATCCGACAGCGCAGATTTACTTCGTCAGTTCGGCCAAAGCCCCAGATGCCATCCCCGCTATAGTGCTTAATGCGCTTTCTTTTCGTATATTTGAGTTAGAAACGGAACGCTAAATGAAATAAATCCCCCAACTTTCATCAAGGCGGCTAGACTGATCGACACCCTTTCAATTCAACGTAACGACTAAAAGCAATCCAATGGAAAATAATCAAGATAATCCGAAAACTCTTAAAAGTAAATATATACCAACTACAGAGTTTTATAGCCAAATAATTGACAGCTTACAAGATTATTCAATTTTTACATTGGATAAAGAATTCAACATAAACAGTTGGAGTTCCGGCTCGGCAAAAATATTTGGTTATGAAACGGATGAAGTTATTGGAGAACCTTTCGATATAATATTTACGGAAGATGATATACAGCTTGGCGTTCCGAAAAGGGAAATTGAAATCGCATTAAAAGAAGGCAGGGCAACAGATAACAGATGGCACATTGCTAAAGACAAGAGTCTGTTTTATGCTTATGGGTTGGTTTTTCCGCTCACTGGTTTAGATGGAGAACTGTTGGGTTATGTTAAAATTTTACGGGACCTGACAGAAAGGAAAGAATCAGAGGACGCTATAAAAAAATATGTGAAAGAACTGGAAGAACTTAATACACATAAAGAGAGCGTTCTGGCAATACTTTCACACGATTTAAGAAGTCCGCTTTCAGGTATTATTGGAACAGCACAATATCTGAAAGAAAATTTTCAAAAAATGAAGCCCGAGGAAGTCCAGGAAATGCTTGACTTATTATATGAATCCTCAACGGATGAATTAGATATGTTAGATTACTTAGTGGAATGGGCAAGAGTAAAATACGCATCGGACGTCTTTTCGCCAACAAAAATAAAACTGACCGAATGCATTGATAAAGTCTTTGAAACGTTAAAAGAAACGGCTGCAATAAACACGATAAATCTTCATAATGAAATTGAAACGAATACTTCTGTATTTGCGGATGGCAAAATGTTACTTTCCATCATTCAAAATATCGTTTCAAATGCTATAAAACATTCAAAAAAAGGAGAGTCAGTAACAATTTCAGCAAAAAGCAAAGATGATAAAATCATTGTCCAGGTTAAGGACACCGGCGTGGGAATGTCCAAGGAAATAATGGAAAAACTTTTTACACCACAAATGAAAGCCCTTTCAGAAACAAGAAAAGAAAATAAAGGGGCCGGCATTGGATTATTATTGGTAAAAGGATTTTTAGAAAAAAATGGCGGCGAAATATGGGTAGAAAGTGTTGAAGGAGAAGGTTCATCTTTTTATTTTACATTACCTAATGAAGAACCTTTATATAAAAAAGGCGGCTCAGATGAAATTATGTTTGATGAAAGCGCATAATGCAGCAACCGATTAAGAGGTACTTTGTCAATTCTGCTATCATATCTAATAAACGCTCTTTTTGTATATTTGGCTTCGGCGTAAACCTAAATTTAAATAATAAAAAATGCTTAAACCGATAGAGAAGTAACTTTGACAAACTAAAACGATATGAATTTTTTCAAAATCAAAACAAGCTGGTCAAACGCAGAATTTATTCCATTAAAACTCTGCATTGCTGCGGCATACCTTTTAATTGGAGCTTACTTTCATAACTTTTTTCGTGATTATTATACTCCGATCATTATCATTTTCGGTATTACCGTTATCTGGTCCGTTTACATGTGGATAAGCAAAATGAAAAATAATAAGCTAAAATAAAAGCAAAACGACTTGGATAACTTAGTATTATTTATTCTGTTAGCATTACTTGCTGAAATTCTCGGAACAATCGGAGGCTTTGGTTCTTCATTATTTTTTATTCCAATTGCCAGTTACTTTTTAGATTTTCATTCGGTATTGGGCATAACAGCTTTGTTTCATGTAGTAAGCAACCTTACAAAAATTGCATTTTTCAGAAAAGGATTTGATAAAAAACTTGTCATCTCTATTGGCATTCCTGCTGTGCTTTTTGTAATAACAGGAGCTTTTCTCAGTAAGTTCATTGAAACAAAAATCCTTGAGATTTCGCTCGCAGTATTCCTGATTGTTGTGAGCCTGGTTCTTCTTATCTTTAAAAACATTACGGTAAAACCAACCTTATCAAATTCAATTATGGGTGGAACCATTTCCGGAATGATAGCAGGACTATTAGGGACAGGAGGCGCAATCAGAGGGATAACTTTAGCCGCATATAATCTGAAAATGGAGGTGTTCATTGCAACCTCCGCAATCATTGACTTGGCAATCGACTCAAGCCGAAGTATTGTTTATTCCCTCAATGGATATGTGCATAAACATGACCTTTATCTCATTCCTATTTTAGTTGTAGTAAGTATAATGGGAACATTCATCGGAAAAAAAATCTTAGCCAGAATTTCTGAACAGCAATTTAAGTCTATTGTATTGATTTTAGTTCTAATCACGGGAATTGTTACACTCTTAAAAGTGATCTTAAATTTAAACAACTCAATTTCATTATAATCTTAAGCAAGCTGAAACAACAAACAAAAAATTAAACACTTAAATAAATGATTAAAAAACATTCCGTTTTGATATGCATCGTCATTTCAGTGATTTTAATAGTAATAGCAACCTTTGTTTATCCCGGCGGATCATTGGCTGATAAAAATTCCGTGGGGTTTGAATGGTCAAAAAATTTTTTTAGCAACTTGTTTGCGGCAAAAGCGATAAATGGCGCAGAAAACCCATCCAGAATCTGGGCCGTCATTGGAATGGCATTCCACTCGGTTGGTAATGGCATTTTTTTTATCAATATGGCAAAAAAGATGGCTGTAAAACACGCTGCCACTGTCTTAAAAGTCGTAGGTGCCGCCAACATACTGTTTAATTTCTTAATCGCAACGCCCCTGCACGACATAATGGTAACCGTATCAAGCACTTTATCTTTGCTCGGTTTATTTTATATTACTGTATTTATCCTAAAGACAAAACTTCATTTACTTAAATTCTCCTGTATTATTTGCCTATTGACGTTTTACTTTACCTTATACTTATATGGTGCAGGCGATTGGGGACTATTGGCCATAATGCAGAAGATAGCCGTAATCTGTTCCATGTTACTGATTTTAGGACTTGAGTATTTTACCAAAAAGGAAGATTTTAGACCGATTAAAGCGGAGGGACAAAAAATAGAAGCAACGAACGGTTAATCAATAAATTTATGACCGAAAAAGAATTACAAAACTTTGTGGACAACTATACTCCTGCGCATTTTGATCGCATAAAGCTGAAATGGAATGGAAAGTACTG
>NZ_CAMLMK010000032.1 GCF_946481155.1 uncultured Flavobacterium sp. | reverse complement strand
CGGAACAGATTGTTTCTGATGACGGACTCGCCATAGCAACCGGAGTCGGATAAACGGCAACGGTTACTGTTCGTGGTGTACCAGGACAGCCGTTATTAATTGGTGTAATAGTATAGATAGCCTGCCCGATAGTGGTACCGGAAGCCGTCAGCACATCAGTAATGGAAGTGCCCGTTCCGCTTGTTCCTCCGGTTACTCCTCCCGTCTGCACTACATTCCAGTTAAAGGTTGTCGTACCGACAGTACTTGTCATCGTAATATTCGTAGTTCCTCCGGTACAGAGGGATTGTGATGTTGTGTTAAGCGTTACCGAAGGCGCCGGTGTAACTGTTACATCCACTGTAATTGGCGTTCCTGTACAACTGCCCACTGTTGGCGTTATCGTATAAGTCACGGTTCCAACAGAAGTTCCTGCCGTAAGCACTTGTGAAATAATAGTTCCGCTTCCGTTAGAAGCCCCTGTTACACCTCCCATTTGAGTATAAGTCCAGGAGAAAGTGGTATTCGGAACTGTGCCCTGTAATTGAATGCCGGTAGATTGTCCCGAACATAATGATTCTGATACCGGAGTAGCTGTTACAGTAGGCGTCTGAACAACGGTTACAATAGCAGCACCGGTTACCGATTGGATACAGTTAGGAATTGTTCCTGCAATCACATTTACCAAAGTATAAGTTGCGTCAGCGGTTAATGGTCCTGTAGCAACAACAGTATTCCCTCCTGCTCCGATTGTTATGGTCTGTATTGGGCCCGAATTAACTGTATATTCTACCGTTGCTCCCGGTGTCCCTGAAAACGTAATCGACGCCGTAGAATTATAGCATATTGTAGTAGTTCCTGAAATTGAAGCCGTAGGCTGTGCTGCTATCGTTACAACAACAGCTTGCGTTAACACACCCGAACATCCCGAACCGGTGGAAACACTCACAAGCTGATAGGTGGTCTGTGCAGATAAATTTGCAGTTGTAAAAGTTACTGTGCCCGATGCTGGTAAACTAACAGTTGCCGGTGTCCCATTCACAGTATAGCTCACCGTTGTATTTGGAGTCCCGCTGATGGTTATATCAGTGGTAGTTCCGGTACAGATTGTCGAAGCACCGGAAATCGAAATAGTAGCCGTTGGCGTTGATAATACATCTATCACAGTAGCTGTCGAGCACCCATTGCTGTTCGTATAAGTAATGGTCGTGCTTCCAACGGCGACTCCTGTTACCAATCCGGTTCCACTAACTGTAGCTACTCCCGTCGTAGAGGATACCCAAGCATTTGAAGCTGCCGGTGTTCCCGAACCCGTTAACTGCGTCGTGCCATTGATACAGGCGGTTAATGTTCCCCCAATGGTTGGCAAGGCATTTATGGTCACCACTGCTGTTACCTGACATCCGTTAGTGTTTGTATATGTAATGGTTGTCGTTCCGGATGAAAGCCCGGACACCAATCCTGCCATACTTACTGTAGCCACTGCAGTATTCGATGAGCTCCATGCATTTGATACTGCCGGTGTTGCAGAACCGGTTAACTGTGTCGTACCGCCCACACAGGCAGACAATGTGCCGCTTATTACAGGCAAAGCAGTAACCGTAACCGTACTTGTGTTCGAACAGCCATTGCTGTTAGTATAAGTAATCGTGACCGTACCTGCAGCAACGCCGGCCACAATCCCGTTAGAAGTTACAACAGCAACACTTGTATCGGAGGATGTCCAGGGATTTGATGCTGCGGGAGTTCCCGAACCCGTTAATTGTGTTGTAGCAGTAACGCAAATACTATTCGTGCCCGTAACCGTTGGCAAATCATTTACGGTAAATGTCGCCGTGGTGGAACATCCGTTGTTGTTTGTATAGGTTATGGTTGTTGTTCCAATGGTAATCGCCGAAACCAAGCCACTTGCACTAATCGTTGCCACTCCGGGATTAGAAGACACCCATGCATTTACTGCAGCCGGGACATCAGATCCTGATAATTGAGAGGCCGATGCAATACAGGCAGACAATGTTCCGGATATCGTTGGCAAGGCATTAATCGTTACAGTTGCAGTTGTCGCACATCCGATACTGTTTGTGTAAGTAATCGTAACTGTTCCGGCAGAAACTCCTGTAACCAATCCTGACCCATCTACTGTTGCCAACGATGTATTGGAAGAAACCCAGGCATTTGAAGCCGCCGGTGTTCCGGAGCCTGTCAGTTGCGTTGTATTCCCCTGACAAGCAGATAATGTCCCGCTGATCGTCGGTAATGCATTTATAGTTACGGAAGCTGTAGCAGTACATCCGTTATTGTTCGTGTAAGTAATTGTAGTAGTTCCGGCTGAAATTCCTGTTACCAAACCTGTGGCGTTCACTGTAGCCACAGCAGTATCGGACGATGCCCATGCATTGGAAACCGCCGGTATTCCCGAGCCTGTCAGCTGCGTTGTACTATTTTCACATAATACCTCGGAACCCGTAATTGTTGGCAACGCAGTAACACTAACAATAGTTGAAGCGGAACATCCATTGCTGTTTGTATAAGTAATTGTCGATGATCCAACTGAAACTCCTGTCACCAGTCCGGTTGCATTTATCGTTGCAACAGAAGTGTCAGAAGAGGTCCACGGACTCACCGCAGCCGGTGTTTCCGAACCTGTTAACTGAGTTGTCAGCCCCTGGCAAGCTGTAAATGTTCCTGTAATTGTGGGTAATGCATTCGCGACAACCGATACCGTTTCATTTTCTATTTGGGAACAGACAATTGCATTGTTGGTATCTAAAACCATACTTCTCACTAAAGTATAGGTTGTATTGGCTGATATGGCTTCTGTAAACTGAAATACTCCCGAAGCGCCCAGCAAGGCCGTTTGCACTGCACCTCCGTTTATTTTATATTCAACGGTGACATTTGGCGGCCCCGTTATGGTGACCGTAACATTTTCCCCTGAACAAACATCCGTATCAGAAACTGCAATACCCGAATTAGGCACCTGAACAACCCTCAGGTTAAAATCGGTAATCGTATTACAACCCGCAACATTATTGACCACTTTGGCATAAATACGCTGGGGATTAGAGGTGTTACCGATAATATTTGGCAATGGCGCTATCCCGTCTACCGCATTGGCATAAGTTGTATAAAAATTAATAGTATTTCCGGCCAAATCAGCATTTATCTGGCTCCTCACCGCATTAAGATCAAAAATACCGACATTCGGCGTAACGCTGCAGGTGACTACATCCGGGATTTGGTTTGCTGTTGGCGGTGCCGGAAAAGCCCCGGTGCCGTTCATGGCAGTTCCGTTCCACTGGATCTGGAATCCACCATCTCCCACGGGCCTGTCAATAGCGATATAGTAGAATTGTCCCGCAACAACATTAAGCCAGAAAACGTATCCGGTACCACTCGCACCGGGGCCGCCTGTTGTAGCCACATTAGAATTATTCATTCCTGTTTGGTTGTCCGCTAGTCCGGCCGCAGCAGGATTAGTGGTATTACAACGGATAGGGCTTCCTAAATTTGAGCAGGATCGGTTCGGGCCGTAGACCCAAAAATCATAATCAACATTAATATCGGGATCATCGGGAATAAGAGTAAAACCCAGTGTCCCTGATTGAACGATGTTAATTTTTATCCAAAGGGAATTATGTTCAGAACTGCTGCATCCTGCTACTTCCTGTATATTCCCGATACCGTCGGCATTTGAACTAAAAGCTCCGTTTCCGCATACCACAATCGCGTTGACACAGTCATTGGGCTCGTTTTGCGCCACGACTGAACCAACAAACATTAATCCTGCTAATAGTGTAAAAATCTTTTTCATTTCATCCGGTTTATTTATGGCCAATAGCCAACCTCTTGTTGTTAACAGAGGTTAGCCATTAGATATTTTATTTAGGGCATACTCATAATCTGACTACAAATTTAAGTGTACCTTTTACTACAAAACAGCATAATCCTATTTTTTCACAATAATAAATTCTGATCGCCTGTTTTGCGCATGCTGTTCTTCCGTACAGTTGGAACCGCAAATGACTTTCGGAGACGTATTTCCGAATCCTTTCCCGCTTATGCGTTCTCTTCCTATTCCCTTCGAAATCAGATATTCCACTGTTGCCTGTGCTCTTTGTCCGGACAA
Source organism: uncultured Flavobacterium sp. (assembly GCF_946481155.1). The sequence goes on along the minus strand of NZ_CAMLMK010000032.1, from coordinate 22,831 downwards.
TGTAAGATTGTAGGAAGCACTTCCTTTTGAGTCGGTGTGTGATTTTACAAAAATTACCATCGTCGGATGTTCCTTCATTACAGTAACCAGTTTGTCCAGTTCGTTAGCGCCCTGTGCTGTGATATTGCTTTTGTTGAATTCAAAATAAACGTTGTTCAAAATGACTTCCGTATCGGTGATGATGACTTCCGTTGGCAGTAATGCTGCCGAAATAATCAGTTCTCCCGACTTGATTTGCTGAAGCTGGAAAGTGGCCGTTTCAAAATTTTGCATGGTTACCCGGAAAGCATAATTCGTAAGGCATTCCACATCATAACGCACGCTTCCGCTCGCATCGGTCATTTTCTCAGCGATAGTATTTCCTTGCGCATCTAAAATCGCTACCGATGCATTTGACAGTGCCGCTCCTGTTTTTTTATTGGTCACGACGGCAACCGCTTCCGCTTTACAAATACCCATTGCTGAAAAAATAGCATCGGAACCATTTCGGTTAGACGAAAAATAACCAACATTAGCCGTAGTATTAAAACTGAAGGCGAAATCATCTTTTTCAGTATTCACGGGCTTTCCGAGATTCTGGGCTTCGGTTTCCGAATTTAAATCGATTTTAAAAACATCTAAACCTCCAAATCCCTGCTTCCCTGAGGATGCAAAATACAGCACATTGTCTTCAGCGATAAACGGAAAATTCTCTTTACCCGGAGTATTGATCGTCGCACCTAAATTCTGAGGCGTTCCATAACCATTGGCATCGACACTTACTTTCCACAAATCCGATTCACCGAAACCGCCCGGCATGTTGGAAGCAAAATAAAGCGTTTTCCCGTCCTTGCTCAAACTCGGATTGGTTACCGAATAGCTCGTGCTGTTAAAAGGCAACGCTTCAATCTGCGACCACTTACCTCCTGATTTTGTGGCTTTATAAAGCCCTTGCTGACCAATTTTTGTGTTGTTGTTTTTGTTTTTCTGAAATTGACCCTCACTGTGGCCGTCCCGTGCGAAAAACATAGTAGTACCATCATTGCTGATAGCTATTGGACCGTCATGAAAAGCGGTATTTAATTCTTTGATTTCAGTAGCTTCTGACAAGCTTCCGTCTGCATTTCGTGTTGCCTGGAAAATATCCAGATAAGGCTGATTGTCCCATTTATCTGTCTTTTTTGAAGTATTTCTGGTACTTGCAAAATATAAGATGTTGTCGTTTGACAAAACCGCTCCGAAATCATTGCTCCCTTTAACGCTGATAGTGGTTGCTGCCACATCAAACTGCTTCGATTTATTGAACAGGCTTGGAATATAGTTTGGATTGGCTGTGTGTTCTTTAGCCCTTACATCGTTCGGCGTTAAAGCAGCAAAAGCATCCATCTGCCTATTGGCTTCCTGATAGTTCCCTAAAGCCTTCAGGGTCTGGGCATAGCGGAAAAGGGTTTCAGCATCGGCTTTCCCTTCCAGTGCTTTTCCGTACCATTTTGAAGCTTCGGTAACGTTATTGATGTTATAATAGCTGTCCGCCAATTGTTTAGCAACGTAAGGCGCCGCACCATCTTTATCTGTTAATTTCAGATATTCTTCAATGGCATTAACGTATTGGTAGCTTTCAAAAAACTGATCGGCCTGTTTAGACTTCTTGTCCTGGGCATAGGCTGTCGCCATCAATAATAACAAGCTTATTTTTATATAGGTTCTTTTCATTTTCTAGCTTCTTTTAATTAGAAATACCTTGGAGATACGGATGTCTTTTTAGCGAAATTCACATCAAACAACAACATGAATTCGTGAGATGCCGGCGTAGCCACTTTCAGATCAGAAACAATATGATCGTAGGCATACCCGATTCTTATCGATGGCGTTACCGCATAATTTACCATGGCGCCGTAAGAATCTTCAAGACGATAAGTCGCGCCTGCTTCAAATTTGTCGAAAAACAAAAAGTTGGCAGACAAGTCCAAAGAGGCTGGCGCATTAAAAGCCGACTTCAGCATAAAGGAAGGCTTGAACTTTGTGTTTTCAGATAAATTGAACACATAGCCACCCGTGAAAAAATAGTGCTGCGTTTCACTTCCGAATTGATACTCATCTCCGTTTACCTGTACGTCAAGGTGCTTGGCGTCTAACATATTCGGCACCGAGAATGCCAGATAATATTTCTGCGTATAATAGAAAATTCCACTGCCTACATTAAAATAGGTGTTGCTGACGTTTTCACTGAAGGCCACATCACCCGGCTGAGGAACATAACCATTCCCGATATCGCTGAAAAGTCCGGCTTTATGGAAAGTAACACCTGCTTTTAATCCTAAAGCAAGACGGTGTTCGCCTCCCAGATTTAAAGTATACGAAAAATCCGCATAGATATTATTCTCTTCAACAGGCCCGATTTTATCAGATACTGCGGAAAGTCCCAAACCTACATTTTTACCTACAGGGCTGTGCAACGCGAGGGTTGCCGTTTTTGGGGCGCCATCAACATTAGTCCACTGCTCTCTGTATAAAATCCCCACTGCCAATTTCTCTTTTGAACCCGCATAAGCAGGATTCATCACGTTCATATTATACATATATTGCGTATAATGTGGGTCTTGCTGTGCCTGTACTTCTGAAGTAATTGCTGCCATCAGAAGGAGCGCAAAATATATTTTTTTCATTTTCAGCTTTATATTAATAAGACTGCCTGCTTTCATTCCTGTAAGCAGACAGTCTTTATCTCTCTTTTAATGTTGTCCGTTGATATATACCCAGCCGGTAATGGTGCTGTTATCCTCCTTCACTATATTGTAGAAATACGTTCCGTCAGGCAACTCTTCCCCTTTATTGGAGACACCCGTCCACTGATTGCTATAATTTCCGCTGAAAGAATACACTTCCATACCATAGCGGTTAAAGATAATAAGCTCTTTCACTCCCATTCCTGTCAGGTCGAAAGTATCATTTGACCCGTCACCGTTTGGAGAAATACCTCTGGGGATAATTCTGCACGGATTACTGGTTACAGTAAATTCTTCTGTGGCAAGACAACCATCGGAATCAACAGTCACGCTGAATGTCACAGGGAAGTTCACTGTAGGGTTTTGAGCTAAATACTCATCTACATTGAAGGTCGCACTGTTTGCGCCAACGGTTACATTGTTTTCGTCTGTCCATAAATAATCCACTGCATTTGGATTGAAAGACCCATTCACCGGAGTCGCGTTCAGCAATAACAACTGATTTTCGCAAACATCGTCAATCGCAACCAACGGTGTTTCATTAACTGTGATTACTACACTTTCCTCTCCGGCAAGATTACAACCCTGGCCCTGAATGGAATACGTAATCGTATAAACCCCGGGAGTACTTGCGGAAAGAGCAATGGCTCCGGTTGCCTCATCGACAGACAATCCTGAAGGGGTAGCCGTGAAAGTACCGCCAGTAGTAAATCCTGCTGCTGTTGTAATCACAGGAGCAGATCCTCCAACACAATACAGCGCATTATCATAAGTAAATCCTACTACCGGAGTAACCAAATTAGTTACTATAACATCAATTGGTATTCTTGGCCCTATACATCCGCCGGCATCCACTAAAGCAACATAGTAAGTGGTTGTTCCCGCTATTGCCGTTGACGGAACTGGGGCATTCACATCTCCAGTACCTCCCACCGGAACCGTAAACCACTGTAGGGTATAACCCGGTGGCGCCGTAGCAGTTAAGGCAGATGGTGTTTCACTTGTACAATAAGTAACCGGTGTGTTTACCGTTGGCACCTCATTGAAGCCCTGGTAGGTAACCGTCATAGGTTTTTCACAGTAACGCGTTTTCCAGTAATAGGTATAAACACCAGGAGTATTGAATCCTGAAATAGCAGTCGTCCCGCTCGTAGGCGTTGCAATAACAGTTGCTGCCGGATTGTTTGCATCGGCAATCCATTCCCCTACTCCTGCCGCTTCAACAGTTAATGAAGTCTCGTCACAGGATAATGTTGCATCCTCTGTTATGATATCGGTATTGACTTTAAAATTAGCTGCATCTAACAGATGGCCGATTGCATTGCCTCTTACCCTAAAAATAAATCGGGTTGTGGTTTGCCCTGCCGGCACATCATAAGTTCCTGTTCTTAAGCTCCAGGCCAATGAGCTTGAAGTATGGTCTGTCAGCATCGTAAACGGACCTGATGGCGGCCCGGCCCACAATTCCACAGTTGTTCCGTTTCCGCTGAGTCTGCTTGCTGAAGCAAAGCTATAATCCACTTTTCGGACTTCAGACGGTGTGTCAAAATCTTTATATAAGCCTTTGATGTTAGGATCGTTTGGATCCCATGCAGCAGCACCGTCCTGTGTTAACTGAATACATTGAGAACCTTCATAAGGAATTACGCCCGGTGAGTTAGAAGCTTCATGGAAGAACATTGTTCCCCAATCCGTATTGGTTCTCCATCCCGGAACCACCTTAGAATGAATAATGGTCAAAATACCGGTTACATTCTGCATTACTAATTTTTCAAAACTGTAATTGAAGGCATCCATATCACAGATATCTGACGGAGTGCTCACACAAATGTCAAATTTCTTATCAACAAATTCTGTAGCAGCATATTTTACTCTAATCTTATAGGTATTCCCGACTGTTAATTCAGAAGAGTACCTTGCAACCAAAGCGTTGTTTTCGCTACATGCTTTTTCCACAAGGGAACCATTAGCCTGTACTTCATACAAAGACAAAACGATGGTTGGGAAACTTCCTGTATAGGAACTTGCATAATAACTTCCCGGGTTAAAATTGCTTACTTCAACTGTATGCACTTTTGAAGTAGCTACAAACTCATACCAGATATCACCTCCGTTTATTCCACTACAAGAAGTTGCAACACTTGAAGCTGTTGCTCCAATAAAAGAAGCCTTAGTTCCCTGAGACGCACAAGTTCCGTCTGTATTTACCTGAAGAGGAATTGCTGTTGCAGGCTCATCATTTTTAATGAATACTTTCGGACCTGTCCAATAACTCTTATTTGAAGGGCCACAAACTGCTCTTACAAAAAACTCATTGGTTCCTGCTGTAGGATATAAGAAATCTGATGCTACAGGAGTATAACTTGGCGTATTTACGATAATACCCGATTGCGGGATAGAACCCTGTCCTAATGGCTGCACAAAAACTTCCCATTGGGTTTCAGAACCGCCCGGAGTCCATGAAAGCACTCCCATATTGTTTACCGCAAGGTTGGTAGGCTGCGGACAGGTAATTGCCGCACAGTTTGAAACGCCGGTGTAAATATTAGTGTTGATTGTACCTAATCCAAGCGGGCTCGTCCAAACCACGGTACCGGATTGATCTCTAACCACGATCTGGGCCTGAGAATATTGAAGTCCGCTTCCGCTGCCTCTCCAAAATAAATTAAATTCAATTCCTGAACATAAGAAAACCTGGTAATCTATACTGGCAGGCGGCTGGTTAGGCATAGCTACAGGGAAGGTAAGCGTTTGTTGCACCACTCCGTTTTGTATAATATCTATACCCTGATAAACCTGACCTGTAGTTCCGTTATTAAGTGTAATAGTGTATTCGCATATATTTGATAAATCACATTTGGTAAGAATCTCAAAAGGTCCTGCCCATGCACTCTGTGAAGAACCGCTGCAAACTGCTCTGACATAATACTGGTAACGGGTTGAAGGCGTAAGCCCTGTGATTGTATAAGGGTGAGCTGTCGCCGTACGCAAATACTGAGGAAGCGTATTGCCTACCGGAGCAGCAGTACCGAACGGCTGCACTGAAATTTCCCATGAAGTTTCAGAACCTGCCGTTTCCCAATTAATGGTTGCCGTTGTATCCGTTAAATTAGTGGTGTTTGTAGTAACATTAAATACTGACGGGCAAGCCGGAATAGTTTCTACAATTACATTATCGATTTCTAAATAGGTTCCTCTTAAGCCTTCAGGGCCTGGTGTCCCTGGCGGTACCTGAAATGCTATATTAATGTTGGTCGGAGCCGTAATACCGGTAAGGTTGATTACCATTTCCCTAACGTCCACATTATTTATAGTACCGGTGACATCTGTATCATAAATAGTGGTCGTAAACTGAGAGATGTCCACTCCGTTTGTTGAAAGTTTAACTTTTAAATCATTTCCGATTACAGGCTCATAGAGACTTTTGTAATAAAAACGTAATCTTTGATTTGGCTGTACTGCAATTGTTGGCGAAATTAACCAATCATCACTGTTACCGTTTGTATAACAATTTAAGGCTGCCATTTGTGCTCCAAAAATAGGATTCACCGGCATACCAAGATCCCACAGATTTGAATCTCCGTTATTGTTTACGATGGTCCAGCAGGATTCTGTTGGCGAATCGGTTTCAAAAGTTTCGATAAACGGTGTTGGCAATACATTACAGATTGTTCTGAATCGGAATGGCCCGATCCACGCGCTGTAATTAGAACCACACACTGCTCTTACATAATATTCATAGGCTGTATTTTGCGCTAAGCCCGTTGCATTATACGTCGGGTTTGTATTCACAACCGTTCCTGAACCTGTTGGTACTCCGGCATTTGGACTCTGAAGAACCATCTCCCATTGTGTTTCATTATATCCCGGTGTCCAGCTTAAAGTAGCAGATGTCGTTAAAACATTCGAAGCCATTAACACAGAAGGGTTCGGACAAGCCGGCGCGTCATCAATACTGAAATCGTCAATCGTAAGGACTCCGGTATTTCTGGGCAAATCCATATCTGACGGAAGGTGGAATGCGAAATAAGCAGGCCCTGTTCCTGTGAAAATCACAAAATCCTCCATGAAATCGGCATTCGTAACATCATGAGCAGGAATCAGTACCGTTGGATTGCTCATATCCGGTGAAGTCGACATTAAAACCTCAAAATTACTTCTTTCAATAGGATTGAAAATATTTGCAGCTACTTTATACTTGAACTTCAGCATTTTTGTCCCTACCACGTTCACGTGAGCAGATATCAGGTAATCGTCATAAGACACAAACGGATTCATGAAAAGATCCTGCGGATTGATTGTTGCCTGAGTAGCATTAATTCTCCACATGGCATTATTATCTCCATTTCTGTTATCTATGGACCAGCAGAACTTCTTCGTATTTACGTCGGTATCATTCAGAGTTTCATAATAAGGTATTGGCTGAGTGGTACATACTGTAATAAAGTTAATAGGTCCTGCCCAGGTACTTTGCAATGAAGCCGAACAAACCGCTCTGACATAAACTTCGTATCGTGTTGATGAATTTAAGCCTGTTAAAGTATAAGGATTAGTTGTTACGATAATCCCCGGCGTAGTAGGAACACCTGTACCTATAGGCTGTACTACAATTTCCCATTGGGTATTATTGTAACCGTTCGTCCACGAAACTTCAGCCGAAGAAGTCGTTATGGAACCCGCAGTAATCACCGGATAACTTGGTTCCGAACAAGCTGGTAAATCTTCAACAGTAACGTCATCAATATAAATCCAGTTTCCGGTTTGTGTGGCACCACTTGGTACTACCCAGGCAATGTTAACATCACCGGCAATATTCGGTAAAGGAACTATTTTTTCTATATAATGATAACCAGTAGTATAAGAAGCCAAAGGAGCTAAAGTTGTACTAAAGTTTTGTGGCCCGACACCAGTAGTAGAAAGTTTTATCTCAAAAGAACCTGGTCCGGGAGTAGGATTTACCGATGGCCCCCAATTTCCATACACATTCACCTTATATCGAAGTCTTTTTTGAGTAATCCCATCCAAATGTATTTGAGGTGTAGAAACCATATCATTGGTTAGATTTCCGGCGACTCCGGTATTCAGCTTCAAAATTTGGCCTTGCGGAGGGTTCGCAATACCCGGATCACCGCCATAGGTAAAAAATCTGCCGTCATTATTCAGATCCAAAGAAGTCCAGCACGGTTCCGGAGCTGTTGCCGTAGCGCCGGTAAAGTCGGTATGATAAGGCGTTGGGAAAACCGTACATTGTGTTGTAAAAGGAAACGGATTACTCCAGGGTCCCGGTACACCGCCACAAACCGATCTTACATAAAAATTATAATTTGTATTGGCAATAAGCCCTGAGACTGTATTATTGCTGTTTGTACTCGTAGGAGTTAAAACATCGGCAGCGATAGGAGCGCCTTGTGAAGCCGGCTTAGCGATGTATTCCCATGCACTGACTAAATTTTGAGGATTCGTCCAGGAAAATCTTGCGCTTGTCTGCAATAAGTTATCATAAGACATTCCTGAAGGAATAGGACAGGAAGGCTGTGATAGCGTAAAAGTAAAGCAAAGACCCGGTGACCCTGCAGGTGTACTGCTGTGTTGGTAAGGCGAAGAAATTACAAAATAATACGTTTGCCCTCCCAGTAAATATAGGTTTTGAAGCTGGGCAGATGTAACGCCTGAAGGTTCACCTGTAACCATAGAACCTAAGCAGTTTGCCGTGGTTCCGATACCGGTACAACTATCAAAAATAAAGACACTGGACAAGTTATTATAACAATTGGTTGACGGGTTATTACTGGTCGCTAAACTAACATTCACTAACCCTGAAACCGTTGGCGTATAAGATAAAAACGCATGTTCGCCATTTAACCAGTTTGTAGTGGAACCAACAGGCTGGCAACCCAATCCAATTGAAGTGAGCGGCGTATAAGTCTGATTATCGTAAAACGTATTTAAGTTGGTACTTAAAACGTACGGTGTTGTTGAAATATTGGTCGGAACAATTACAGGAGTAGCACATGACAACCCTAATCTTGCCGTTCTGATCGGGAAAGGGCCTGCCCATAAGCTTCCTGTTGTTGCATCACAAAATGTTTTTATGTACACGTCATAATCGGTACCGTCTGTTAATCCGGTCGCATTATATGAAAAACCGTTAACCGGCGTACCTGTTGCTGCAATACCGGTTCCCTGAGGCACTACCTGTACTTCAAAAGCAGTAGCAGTAGGATGCGTCCAGTTGATTAAACCACCGTTGGCCGACATGGTAGTGTTGATCCCCGTGACTTTTGCACAGCTTTCAATTACCCTGATATTATCTACAAACCAGGTGTCCCCAACAGAATTTGGGTTTCCGGCCTGCTGTTGCGTTACGGCAACAAAAGCTAAATACACGGGTACATTCGCCGGTAAGTCCGGAAGGGTAACTATTTTCTCTTCGTAAGTTGTCGCAGACACATTCAATGTAGCTTCTGTCCAGGACTGCAATACCACATTAAAGCTGTTGATATCGGGCTGGTTAGCAGTTGAAAGCCTTAACTGATATGTCGTTCCCCTATTTGTAAAACTACCCTGTTTTGTATGAAATCTGATTTCAGTAACATTTGGTGTTGTAAATTGAGGTGTTATCAAATAGTATTCTGCCGTGGTACCAACCGTAGCATTTAATGAAGGATTTACCATGGCACCCGGCGTACCGGCATAACCTCCTGTTGCTGTTGTGGGAACCCAGTTATTCGTAACCGTCTGATTACTGGTGATGGCCCACGTGGCAGGTATGCCGCCATTTAAGTCTTCTAAGGGCAATCCTTGCGCAAAAGCAGCATTTGAAAATAATCCAAATGCAAATAGCATTAAAATACTTATTCCAAAATTTCTTCCTGTTCCGGAGAAAAATCTTGAAATAGGTATCCAATTTAACAGGGTTATTTCTTTTTGCATTTTTTTTAATTTTTGATGTTAAAAATAAATTCGGATATAAAAACAGAAAGTAAGACAACCTTGCCGACTGCCTTACTTCCTGGTAAATTGCTATTTTTTAATAACCTTAAAGAGTTGAACTTTTTGTTCTGAATACACCTTAATCAAATAGGTTGACGATGCAAATCCATTAAAATCTATTTGTACAGTATTCGTATTAGCCTCTACAACTTTTACTTTTTGTCCTAACAGATTATATACCTCAACTCTGGTCAATACATCTTTTGCAGTAATTGTCAATTGATCAGCAACCGGATTAGGATAATATCTTAAAGCTGCGATTTCAAAACCATCAGTTCCTAAACAAGGTCCTTGCGCCAGAATTGCTGCTCTTGGGCCTTCACAACCATTAACCGTTTGTGATACGTAATAAGTCGTATTTAAAACTGCTGTTGTTGAAGTTGGCAAAACAGTCCCTAAAGTGGCTGCGTCATACCATGTAAGCGTCGCCGTTGGTTGAGGAGTAACGATGAAATCCGCTATCGTACCTGTTGCACAGGAATCTTGTGTAGCTGCGGCCGTTGGCGCCGGAGTATTTGCAACAGTAGCAGTAACCGGTACTCTTACCGACTCACAGATCTCATCAAAAGTCAAATTATGGAAACAGTTCGTCGCGTTAGCCGAAGTATTAATTACATCGTTAAGAGCAGAAACATTACCCGTCAATCTAAGTGGGCCACTTGTTGGATAAGGAATTACAGCGGTACTGTTCCCTAAGGTATTGTTAGTGGCAGCTAAACCATTAGTAGCTACTAATCGGTAACCAGTACCAACCGGGATATCATAGTTAAGTGTTACTGTCTGGGATACCGTACCCACAGTTCCTGTTACTAAAGTCGGAACAAAAGTCACCGGAGCAGTTCCCGAAACAATAGTGCCGGCAGCATCGAATAAACTGATAGTTATCGGTGTAAGCGAAGCAGTATTTTTAGGATAAACCGTAACGGTTTTCAGTCTTAATTTATTAGTAACATCAAAAGCGATTCCTTTAAATAAAGCTGTAGAAACGCTTGTGCCTGCATAAGCTGCAGTATTTACCGAACCCGTTGATTCAGAGCCGGAAGCTACATAATACGTTGTAGTTGAAGCCACATTCGGACTGTAAGCAGTTCCTGTTGCAACCAAAGTACCGCCTGTTGGCGCATCATACCAGTTTAAGATGGAGCTGCCCGCAGCGGTTAAATTAGCTGTACCACTCGTACAGATTGTAGCACCGGTTACAGTAGCAACTGAAGCTGTAGCAGTTACCACAACCGGGGTTGAAGTACCCGTACTTGCAGAACACGTTACATTACATTGGTAAGAAGTATCCATAGAAGGAGTAGCCACATAAGTCGCAGCCGTAGCACCAGCTATGTTAGTCCAGGTAGCTCCGCCATTGGTAGAACTTTGCCATTGGTAAGTAACTCCTGCTCCCGTAGTAGGAGTTGTTAAACTTAACGTAACTGATTGTCCTGAACAAACAGAAGTTGCAGATGCTATAGTTGCACCCGGAGCAGGAGTCCCTGTACAGGCAGCACCTTCAGCATAAGCAAAGTTTCCTAAGAAACCTCCTGTTTGCGCAGTAGCAAGATAAAGTGTCGGAGTATTCGGAGTACCAAAATAAGCCAATTCAAACGTTGTAGCAGCAACCGGAGTTGCTACCAGGTTATAAGTTCCCTGATCCGCTGTTGCGTGGACAATAAGGTTTGAAGCAGTAACATTAGGGGTTGAGCCTAATCGGACATTGTATCCGGTAAAAGTACCCGCAGCACCTACTCTTGAAACTTTCCATCTTGTAGTGCTTAAAGCAGAAGTACCTGCTCCTGCAGTACCCGAGTTTGTATCAAAGGCTTCTGCCATAAGCTCAACACCACCCGTTGAAGAAATAAGTATCGGAAGGTATTTGCCATTTTTCCCTAATGGGAATAATCTGTATTGAGTAATAGTAGAGGAACTCATATTAGCATGTGCCACAGGCCCATCGATATAGGCAGTTGCACTACCGCCGGAAATAGTCCCACTGGGATTAGTTGCTGACGTAACATCCGGATTACCTACATAAAGAGGAAATGCCGATGAAGTATGAAGAATTCCGTTAGTCAGGGTAACACCGGACCCAATTCTGAAATTAGGCACGCTAAGCGTAACACCTGCCGGATTAGTATTGTTTACAGTCATACTGCTAAAAGCAGCATTATCAAGACCGGAAGAAAGAGACCATTGATTAGTGGCAAATGTACCGGATCCTGAAATAGTCTGAGCAAGTGTAGTTGGTACAGCAACGCCATTAATAAAGTTACCCAGATACAAAGGAGTTGCAGTTTTTGGAAAATTAATGGTCCCGTTATTTACAATGTTACCACCCACATAAACCGTTCCGTTAGCAAACGTTTTTCTGAAAGCACTGCCGGCAGTTACCGTTAATGCATTCTGCACGTTCATGTTGTAAGCATTATTTATGTTGTTACTGCTCACATTCATATACCTGTTAGTCCCATCAGGAGCATCAACTGTTAAATTTCCAAGAGAAAACATTCCTCCTAAAGCCTGGAACTGGCAGTTAAACCCATTAGAGATAAGCGCTGAGTTCTGGGTAGAAACACCATCACCAATTTGTAACGTATGGTTCAGCCCGGCAGCATAATGAATTGGCGATGCATAAATAAACGAACCGCTGGATTGTGTATTGAATGCCTGAAAATTCATAACCAATGGCGACGGAGCACCCGCTAGAATCGCTTCAGATAAAGTCAGATTAACACCTGAAATATCAGCTACAAACGTTCCCGGTCTGATACCGGTTCCTGATACTGTCATACCCGGCACTATATTCGGATTTGCAGCCGTTAGAGTTACAGCGTAAGAACCCGGGTTCACACCGGCAAAAGTCAATGTCTGCTGCGCTGTAATTGGAGATGTAGCCAAACCGGTAACCGGTAATGATAAAGTAACTTTAACTAAGCTGGTTGTCGAATCAAATCCATTAACCGTCATAGCGGTAATCACAGATCCGGGCTGTATGCCGGGTCCTGAAACTCCTGTTCCTACTGCCAGATTTGGATTTGATGCATTAGCCTCAAGAACAACCGCAGCACAGTTGTTTACCATAGCCGAAAAATTCAAAGGAGTTCCTGCAGCAACCGGAGCCGAAACCGGAGCTGACAATGTCAGTGTAACCGGTGGGTATGGAAATCCAAAACTTCCAACGGTAACAGCGGTAATAGTCGTACCTGCAGGAATGTTAGCGTGTCCTGATATCACCTGGCCAACTGCGAAAAGATTAGCAACATTGCCCATACTGGCAGTAGTTCCGGTAATGCTTCCGTTAAATGTAAAAATCCCTGCTGCTCCCTCCGTATTCAATGTGTAATTTCCAATTGAAGTGGCAGAAACCGAAGTTCCGATATTTACAAGCGGGTCAACGATAGTTATTTTACCCCCTGTTAGATTTAAGTTAGACGTTTCAATTTTACATGAAGTACCGCCAAAAGGAACAGAAGTTGCAACGTCGCCGTTGTTGTTACTGTCAATAATGATATCCCCACCCGTCTGGTTGAAGAAACTTCCCGTTTTATGAGCAACAAAACCGTTCACTTTTAAGTTACCGTCTGTCATCGTATGGGTACCATAGTTGTAGAAAGCTGCATTGTTGTTTGTACAGCCTACAGTCATTACAGTAGCTCCGGCATTGTTTGTTAGTGTAGCACCTTTAGTGATCACCACACCCGCAGCATTAGCTGTAGTGGTTACCGTAACGTTATGGCCATTAGCAATAGTAACGACATTGCTGCACGTAGGAACAACAGATCCAACCCATGTTGAAGGAGTATTCCAGTCCCCTGAACCCGCTGAAGTAATTGCTGTAGCCGTATTTAAAACGGAAGCATCGTTAACTCCAACATAAACAGGAGCCGCAGTTAAATCAGTAAAAGTCAAATCTTTTCTGAACACAAATGGTTGTGCTGTTCCATCCTGGTGCGTACCAGTCAAAGCAGCTGCAGCATTCATAAGTCTTGCCGAACCGTCAATGGCTTCAAAAGCGCCATTAGCATATATTCCGATTCTGTTAGTTGGTGTTGTTGCATTCGGTGCATAAACAACAGATGTAGTATTAGAAGTGGCTTCCGGAGTTGAGAAAGCCCAGTTGCCATTGTATCTTTTGTTGATAGTATAACCACCATCAGCAATAGAAAGACTGCCGGTCACAGTACTTGCATCAGTATAGGTTACTGCAACCTCACCGCTTGTGGCTGGGTTTGCATCCGGCATTAAATATAACGATCGGTCGAAACCGGCACCACTGACAAAAGGATACCAGAAAGGTTTATAATTATTATCCGTTCCGGGATACTCAGTACCCGGCTGCACATTTTTAGTATTATTTGAGCTTATCCATTTGGATACTGTACCACTTGTAAAACCATTTCCGGGAAGACAGGTAATTGCACTTAAATTACCGAAGTTTCCAAGAATCAGTCTTTTTCCTGCAGCAATACTTACCCTGCCGCTTGTTAAAAACAAACCACCGTTAATTCTGACACCATTTGCATTCCAGATAACATTTGGCGTTACGGAAGACGTGTTGGTAACTTCTAACTGGTTTAAAACACCGGCACGGTTACCAAATGCATTTGTACCTGGCGCAGAACCACCCATAAAACCGGCTGGGTCTACAGTTACTGTCTGGGGCAGAGCTCCATTAAGGGTTAACCTTCCCTGAAAGTTAGTAGTTCCGCCAAGACTGCTGTCAAATCGGGCACCTGCACCTACATCGATGTTATGCCCTACTTTTAAATACTTACTGTTGGTAGTACCGTCATGATTATTAAATCTTGCACCACTGGCAGCAAGGTTAAGGTCATTATTTATAGTAAATTCATCCATAGTACTGCTGATAGCATACTGTACTAATGTATTTGTCCCTGCAAGGATCAAATCCTCACATCCGGAATATCTTGAGTCAATCATAACCATTTCACTGTCGCCATCAAGAACGGCAGTATCTGCAGGAGTAGGAACTTTACCTCCATCCCAGGTACCTGCCTGAGACCAAAGCCCTGAATGAGCACAGGTAATTTCTTCCGGCATTCTTGAAATAAGCGAGATGTTATCAATAGCAGCAGGAGGAACTGTTCCTGCTGATGTACTGTTAGTCCATACGAAAATTAACCGGAAGGAAGTTCCTGCAAAAGATTTAGGAATGAATGCTGTCGTTTTAGTAGTGGCAACCTGAGGATTAGAGTTGAAAGAAATCAACGTAGCGCCCGGCCAGGCAACACCATAAGTAAAAGGCTGAGTTACCTGAGTATTTGTACCTGTGACCGTTTGGGAAACCGGAGCAACCCATACTTGCCATCCTGCACCAAAAGTCGGATCGGATTTTACATCAAAAGTCAGTGTCATAGCTTTTTCGGCTAAAGGAACAGTAATATCCCTGTAGAAATAAACAGTTCTGTTTGCCGAATAACCTCCAAAAGAATAGGAAGCACCGTTGTCATTTGTAATGTAAGCGGCATTACCTGAAATTGCCGCTGAAGTCGCTGTAAACGTTAATGTTTGGGCAGACCCAAGCGCATTACCGTTTATTGAGGCTTTAGACAATCCTAAGGTCGTTCCGTTAATACTGGCCACGTAGGTGTTAGTGTCAATAAAACCGGCAACAGGAGCGATTGCCATACCCACAGAAATAGTTGGGTTGGCAGCAGCTAAAGTAACCGAGTAAGTGTTTGCTGCAATAGAAGCATTTGTCAATTGGGATGTCCCAACGCTACTACCGCCTGAATACTTTCCGAAACCTAACCCAACACCGGCGGCGCTGGCAGTGGCATTTTGTGACAACGTTAAAGTCGTACCTATAATGCTTTGTACAAAAGTATTCACAGGAATATTATCTCCGTAAACAATCTGCCCTACTACAATATTTGCATTAGCCGCGGTCAAAGTAACCGTTGGGGAACCACCTGTTGTGGCTCCTACTGCTGTTGTCCCGGAGGCAGCTGTTCCAACAGCCCATTTAACCGGACCTGTTCCCTCATTGGCAACAGTCCATCCATTGGCTGCAAATGTATTCCCGGAATTAAACCCACCATCCGTTGCCGGATTGATTACTATAGTCTGGGAAAATAAACTAGTAGAGAAACAAAAAAACGATAAAACCAAAAACGTACTATAAAGTAGTCCGGTCTTCTTTTTGAAATCAAAGTAATCGATTACTTTGTTGGTTAGTAATTTTTTCTGCATAATCATACACTTTTTTGGTTTATTAGATATGCGATAAAAATAAGGACCTTCACCCTACTATTATAGGAGACATCTTTGCTAATTCCTGAAATTTGAAAGCTTAAAATAAATCGCAAACCCTTGTAAATAAAGAGATAAAGTCCAATTAAGCCTTCTATTTCTTAAGCACGTCCGTACTTCTGATTACGTAAGTTAAAGGCTACTTTTCGAAATTTTTAAGGCCCTTTCTCAAACGAAAGAAAGATTAAATAAACACGATGTGATAAAATTGCAGTAAGAATAATATGTAAAACAATCGGTGTTATTTATAACTTATTGTTTTATTTAAAACCGAAATGATGCCTGAGATTTTACATTTTCAGAGTATAAGAATCAAAATGATGGAGCACAAAATTCAGAATCAGCTAACCCTTCTTAAAAACAAAATAGGCCCAACTTATAAAAGCCGGACCTATCTTTTTTAAACAAACTACAAATGCCGGGGCATTCAAAAAAAAATATAAAAAAAACTTACTAAACTACATGTACTGATCCCCCACAAGGATAATCCCAACTTTAAGAACCCAAATAGATAAACCCGTTTAAGGCTAAATAAGGGTTCTGAATATTTAACGGCTGCTGCACAACGTTACCATTTATGGACGACGTTGTATGGCTGTGGGCACCATCCGTTGTGGTATTTGTCGTATTCGAAGCGGCATTCAGAATAGGAATTCCCAAAATGCCTATTAAGGACAATAAATAACTGGTTGATGTTCCCGCTTTGTGTACATGCGCTCCATCTGTAGAGGTTGTTAACGTAACATTAGGCAGTTGGTTTTGACTAAGCGTTAAGGTAGAACTTCCACTTGACGAATTTATCGCTTTCGTACCACTGGCACCAATAATACTTTTATCCTGAATATTGGACAGGTTAGCGCCAATCCCCAATGAAGTTGCAACAGCCTGCTGACTGGCCGTTAGGGTACTCTTCGACCTTCCGTCCAATAAAACCCAGCCGTTATGATCGGAAGTCTGGTATCCGAATTTGACATCTCCGGGCGTAAAAACCTGCGTCATTAAGGGTTTCCAGATCACACCGTCAAAATAATAATATAAGCTGCTGGTCGTGAGATAAAGGATCTGGCCGGCCCTGTTACCCGAAGAAGGCAAAACACTTACCTGGGGAATTGCTATACCGGCTTCTACTGTTGGAGAAGAAGGGTTTGCCTCGCGAACATCCAAAGTGGCTTGGGGACTTGTGGTGCCAATACCAACCTGAGCCTTTGCTAAAAACGAACTAAAGAGTAGTATAAAAAAGATTTCTTTCCTCATTTGCAGTACATTTTGAACTGGTGATTTTGGGTAAAATTATACAGAATCACCATGCCCTAATGTAAAACGTCTTTGCTATTTACTGAATTTCCAAAGCTTTAAAATAAAGATAAACCCCTGAAACAAAACACTATAATCCTAAAATTTCTGCTTATTTTTCACGATTGGACAATTTTTCAACCTGTAGGTTTTTAATCACTTCGTTGAGTTTTTCAATCGTCTTTTTAGATTTTTTGACAGATAGAACAATGAGAAAAACAACCACTAACAGAAGTAAGAAAACAGCAATCATAGCATAAAATAAGTTGCTTTTGTCATTTTCAAATTTCAGACTCTCATTTTTCTCTTTCTCGTCTAAGGAATCACAAACGGATTTTCTTTCGCTCTTCTTTAACTGTGTCTGGGTTTTTAAATATTTCGAACGGTATTCTTTGTAATGGTCCCATTCGTTTACTGCCAGATAATTCTCAGACAAGCCTTTGTAAATTTCCTGATTCAACACCAGGTCGTTAACATTAGTTGAAATCTTGGCGGCTTCTTTCAGTAAAGAAATGGCTTCATGGTATTTTCCGTCTAAAGTATTTACCTGGGCCAAACCTTTTTGGGCAAACGCCTGAAGGCTGAGCGCATTAATCTTTTTGGCATCTGCTATCGCTTCGAGGAAATTTTTTGTCGCCAAGGCATTATTTGACATCACCAGATAACAATTGCCCTTATTATACTTAGCAATGCTCAAACTACTGTAATTGATATTGGGCCCTTTTGATTTCAGAATTTGATCAATCCCCCTGTCAAAAAACCCGATGGCTATATCACAATTTAATTTTTCCTTATAAATAAATCCTCTGACTATGTATGTCGTCCCTAAAGTTACATTTACAGAATCACGCACCGGATAATCTAAACACATACGTTCTACCTGATCCAAATATTGAATGGCTTTGTCATAAATTTTAAGCTGATGATATTGAATGGCAACTTTACTGGCAACCCGTATTTTCAAAAGCTCATTTTTAGATTTCGGTAAAAGATCATTGGCTTTAATTACATACTCCAGGGATTTTTCATAATCTCTTTTTGAAGAATATCCGTCTGAAATCAATCGGTATCCTCTAATCTTAATATCCACGTCACTTCCGGCTTCATTGACAATTTTTTTACCGGTGGCAATCACTTTGTCCGGATTAATATACATTTCCAGTGTACTGGCTTTAATGATACTGTCGATTTTCCTGGCGTCCTGAGCACACACAACAGTAGTGAACAGCACTAAGCTCAATAAAAGAAAAAAAACAGAGGCTAGGGTATAGTTGCTTCTCATGATGCTGTTTTATGATTGGTAGTTTCATTTTCCTCTCTTAAAAGTTCAATAAAAGTGATAGGGGCTATTCCTGTTATCGATTTAAAGATGGTTGCGAAACTGCTGTGTGAAGAAAAACCACAGGCTTCTGCCAGATAACTAATCTTATAATTCATAAAATTAGGATCAGATTTCAGTTTTTCCACAATAAAATTAATCCTGAGCTTATTGATATAAGTATTGAAATTCACGTTATAATTCTTGTTTATAACCTCCGACAAATATTTTGTATTGGTTTCAAATTGCCCGGCCAGTAAGGCAAGAGACATATCATTGCTCGTAAATCGTGTTGAACCCTCAAATTTTTTCAGCTTAGCCAGCAGTATTTGCTCAGTTTCCTGAGGAATAAAAATCTTTTTACCGCCCGTCTCTTTCTTTTCAGTAAAACGGGTAAGCAAATTGCTTCTGGTGATTTCTAAATAATTGATAATTTCATTTAATCTTTTCTTCTTCGAGTGGCATCTAAACCAAAACACAAAGCACACAATAACAACCAGGAGAAAAGCAGCTAATACCATAAACATTTTTTCATAGTAGCTTTGTCTCTCCGCTTCAAAAGAATTTACGCTTTCCTGGGCAATAAGATTGTAAGCGGTGTTAACGGATTCCTGCTCAATATCTTCAAGTTTTTTACTTGTTGCTAAAAAGGCAGAATGGTATATTTTATAATTCGTCCTGTCGTTTAAGGCAATATAATTAGCAACCAACTGATTGGTTACCATTTCTTCCAGATACAGATTTCCCAGTAACTGTGCTTTTTTCAATGCTGTTAAAAGTAAAGCTATAGCTTTATGATGGTCTTTTTTATGAAAACAAACCGTCGCCAGTCCGCTCAGGCTGTAAATATCAGCATAGTCAAACTTTCTGTCTAATTTGCTTAACGCTAAGGAAGCGCTTTCAAAATAATTTTGCGCTTTATCAAACTCACCCAGGCCGGAATAAATTCTGCCCTGGATAATTTTATATTTTAAAGTCAGTTCAAAATGTTTTTGCTGCATCTTTTCAGGATCAGCATTTTGCTGTTGAATGAGTTTCAGGGCGTCTTTGTAATTTTGCCTTTCAAAACAAATCCTCGCCTTTTCCATTATTATCAGGGAAGTAACGTATTCTTTCTCATTCCGGTCTTTTAGGAGTAAAGCCTTTTTCTCAGCTTGAGCCAGATATTTTTTTGCCTGATCATCAAGATATAATTCCCTCAGGATATCCGCTTTCTTTACAAGAATTTCAATGGTAAGTGCCGCCGGTAAATCAGCAGTATTTTTATCTGCCTTAAACAGATGATGAAGCGAATTGCTGTAATCCCCTTTAACTTTATAAATCTGCGCAATTAATAAACGTAATTTGGCTTTCTCAGAATTGGAAGAACTGTTTTTTAATAAATGAAAACCAACTTTTAGCGCGTCGTTAGGTTTAGAATACAACAGATTTTCAGACTCGTCGAATAACGACTCCTGCTTTGGCAACGTTTGTGCCAAAAAAGCATTAGGAAGTAACACTATCGTGAAAAAGAGGAGCAGTAGAAAATAAAATTGCTTTTTGTTATACCTCATTATGTTTCGTGCTTATTTTACGTGTTTTTTCTAAATTACCGAAGAAATGCGTCCATATATCACAATAATTGCAATAACTCCTTAAAGTTACTATTTTCTATTAAATTTCATGCATTTTTAAAATGTTTTGCGGGAAAGTAATCCGTTTTACCCTATCTCCTAACAAAAAGAAGCAACACAAAAAAGCATCATATTTTACAAAAAAGAGATGCCGTATCGATGATAATAAACGTCGATAAGAACCAGGCCATCACAAGCCAGTTTCAGGTTTAGATTTTCCGGTTATTTTCAGAAACAGCATAAAAAAACTGCCCAATCATTCAGGCAGTTTTTCTATAAAATTAAACAGGCGGTAGTTTCGTGCTCGTCGGCTCGGGTATTATTCCCTGTGCGAGCGATTTCAATCCCTGTAGCCCGGGTAAAAACAGGTACAGGCTGCCATCGGTGCGGATAAAGCGCGTCATGTTTGGTATTTTCTTATACGTCCCGTGATCATTATACGCAAATACGGTATCATGGCCCGGATTAACATCAGCAACCTGCGGGCCGAAAAGCGGATCGACCCCACTCTGGTTCGGCGAGGCATCCGGGTTTCGGAAACCGCCTAAGTCAAACCATATCCTGCTGACAAAACGAAACTGGAAATCAAGCACAGCACCTATGAATAATCCCACTAAGCCTCTTTGCACCCCGCTTTTTTCAGCCGGGTCATATATTGGTCCATAAGGCGAGGCACGGCGTACAATCCGGTGTTTTTCCGCATTATCATTATTCCCGGTTACACTGCTGTCGTCCCGCGGGTTTGCCCTCCGGATATGCGAGGCATAGGGACAGCGCAATCCGTCGGCATCACTGCTGGTATCACCGGGTTGATTTGGTGTAGCCGTCAGATAATTAAAATTGGTAAAATTGAAGTTTTTAGAACCCGGCTTACCAAGATCTTTATCTTCTTTATCGGGAGATACAACCAAAGGAGTACCATCCCGCCAGCGACCGCACATCTTTGCAGCCATTAGCTCAGGCGGCGTAGTAGGATCCGAAGTGATAAACTCGTTAAACTTAGCCTCATCCTGATACAACAACCGGAAAGCCGCAAAAGTGCCATTTTCCAGTAAGGTGTGCGCATTATAATCCGACGCCGTCCTGCTGATTACAAAACGGTCTGCGGGTACTTTCGGCCGGTCGTCAATAGTGCTCGAGCCCATCAGTCTTTTCACCATCGGATCATCCCATAGCACACCCTCAATGCGTGGCTGAGACAGGCTGTCGCGGTATCCAAAATGAACATACTCGGGATCACCATCCACAATAATAGGATCCGAATCCTGATAATAGACAGGAACAACCGCCGGTCCGGATGCCGTTTCCGAAATCATCCCCAGCAATTGCAAATAATATTCTTCCCGGTTTTCGGGTGTTTGGGTAAAAAGGGTAATTTGGATATGCAGTTCGCTGCCGTCACTGCTCGGAGCGGTTTCCGGCAGCCATCCGCCGTTCTTCCACCAGTTTGCCGGGGCACTTTCGCCCGTGTCGCCTATCGCATTAGCATCGGCAACCGCACCCTGGCGGAACGATTTGAATACCTCATCGCTTGACCAGAAGGAAACTACTTTACAGTTATCCTTCCCGATAAGCTTTTCCATGCCCGCATAGGTAAACCCAATGTTTAGGCAATATTCCGGCTTTATCCTGTTTTCCCATGGGACTGCATTTGTCACGCACAAACCGCCGGGGCCGGTACCTGAAGCAAGATCGGCACAGAATTTCCTGGCGCCGTCAATATCTTTTATGCTAAGGATAAGATATCGGATATTCGGGAAATTATAACCCCGAAGGATCAGTCCCTGCACATCCTCCATGGCAATCGTATCGCTTGCCGCCATTAGTTGCAATCCGGTTTTTGCGACTTAGGGAAAGCGTAGCTCACCTGGCCGGGAACTGCCGGCCATGTCTTGTCAGCATCCGGGTAATTGTCGATGATTTTAGCTACGGTAAGACCCGGAAAATTGGTTCCGAATACATATTTACCGTTTTTATCCCCCGCAGAGTATACCGGATCCCCAAAATTATAGCGCATCAGAAGGCAATAGAAAGCCAGCGCATTTTTCTTCACGCCACCCATGGCAGCAATGTAGTTCGCCGAAGTCTTGCCATCAGCATCCACGCCGGGAATGTCGCTTTCATCCATTAAATACATCAGGGCATCCAGGCCTTTTACAACCGCATCTATGTCGAAAAACGCACTGATATAAGCATCAAACTGCCCATCATAGATTGACATGACAACCAGTACATCTTTTCCCGGAAACGACTGGAAGCCGGGAACAGGAATTCCGGGAGTCGCCTGCCCGTCGGCCTGTGCATAAATCGTAAAATAATGAACGCCCGTCGTCTTGCGCAGGTCTCCCGCCGGAGCAGCAAATTGCGCAGCCTCCTTAACGCCCTGGGCCGCTGCCATCGCTTCGGCAAGCTTACCCTTTTTTAGGGGAACAAATAAAAATAACAGGTGCTGTTGGTCTGTTATGGGTACGGTAATCACTTCTGGTGTCGGCATAAAATAGTTTTTGTATTGTTACCCTACTCTCTTCAGGCTTTTCGGGGACCGCCATGCATGCGCTTTTAAGCAAGACGAATGTAACAATACTAAACACCTGTACTCCGCGTACTACTACCTGATTTAAAAAGTGTATTTCTACCTGGTTTTTGGG
>NZ_CAMLMK010000031.1 GCF_946481155.1 uncultured Flavobacterium sp. | reverse complement strand
TGCATAAGTACCAGTCACCCCCGCAGGAAGGCCCGCAACGGTAGCACCTGTAGCACCTCCCCCAACACTATAAGTTATATTGGCTATTGCAGTATTGATACAAACTGTTTGGTTTGTTGTCGCCGCTGCAGAAGTCAATGTTAAAGTTGGAGCAGCGGTAACTGTTATCGTACCAGTAGCAGTCACATTTGGCAAACATCCACCCGAAGTAGTTACAGTATAGTTATAGACTCCAGGAACCGTCGGGGTTCCGCTTATGGTGAATACACCTGCTGCAAATGTACCTGTCACTCCTGCCGGAAGACCCGCTACAGTGGCTCCTGTTGCACTACCTGTTACACTATAGGTAATATTAGTAATTGCATTATTTGCACAAACAGTCTGATTTGCGGTCGCCGCAGCCGAAGTTAATGTTATTATCGAAGGCGGATTAACGGTTACTAGAACAGTTTGTGGAGTTCCAACACATCCTCCAGGATTTGAAGTAGGTGTCACTGTATAAGTTACCACCTGGGGCACATTAGTAATATTTACTAATGTATTATTTAACGTACTGGAACTTTGCGGGGTAGTACTTTCCCCTGTAACATTTGCGTTTGCAGTTGCAACCCATGAAAAGGTAGAAGGCTGATTAGCTGTTAAAGGAATATTTACCGCCGTGTTATCACAAATTGTAGCAGTATCAGCACTAGTCATAACCGGACCAGAAGCCATTACTGCTGTAAAGTTATTTGCCGCATCGGTTCCACAGGCAGGGCTAATCCAGTTTCCGGATTCTCCATCGCCACTTGTATTTACCGTTACACCTAAGTTTTGACCGGCAACACAAGTAGAACTTACAGTTAAATCCCAGCAAAATGTCCAGTTTAAACCGGTACCTTCGCAGTCATCTCCATAGTTATTTGAAGCTGCAGTCCCGGCATCCGGTGTATCAAAATAAAATCCTGGGCCCCATGAGCCGTAGCCTGTTGGAAAGAATAACCAATCTCCATCAGATCCAGGGCCTGGAATATTCTGACATGTTGCTGCCGGAGTTGCATTAGTAATTGTTCCTGTCCATCCGGGTCCCATCGTAATCTGAACTCCGTGAAACCAGTTTGTATTAACTTGCTGCCATTCCGTAACGGTATAGCAAAAACGAACTACCTGACCCGGGGAATATGTCCCGTTTACAGGCAAAGGTGAAGCCGTTAATGTACTTACCCTTAAACAGTCATCACAGTCAATATCATTATCAACAGAAATTGAAAAATTGCTATCAGTAGCTGATGTTGTTCCTCCGCTGACCTGGACATAATACGTACTTCCAATAATTACAGTAGGAATTGTTAATGTTCCATTTCCGCTGCCGCCTATATTTGTACAAGCAACTCCTGAAAGCGAATTACAGTTGGTACCCGTCCAAACACCAATACTTGCGTTTGGAAAACCATTAATAGCTAAATTAACGGTTGTACCCGTAGCAACAAAACTATACCAGGTATCCAAAGCCGGAGATTGCATATTTCCACCTCCTGAACATCCTGTTAAATATACGTATGGATTTGCCCCTGTTGCACCAACCGTAGTCTGATTACTTAAAGTTGTCGCAGCACCATCCTGTAAACCCGCAGTACATGCACCGGGAGTTGGCAGGGAGCCTAAACTGGTTGCAGCATTACAATTGTCATTTGCCGGCTGAGCCCAAGCATCATTATTAAACGCAATTAGCAATAAAAGCGATAAAATTATTCTGTTTATAAAGTTTTTCATAGCTGCTTATTCTTTAATAAAAGACTTATTTTTATTCAAAGGAACCGGATATCCTTTAGCAACAAAACCATTGGGTGTTATTGACCAAACAACTTTTGCAAAACTGACGTTATCAGAAACAAAACAACTGTCGGACAAATTCGTACCGCTTCCCTGTTCTGCTTTAGAAAAGAAACGTACCACACTTCCATCATCCAATATGATATCATTTGGCTTGGACAAATAAAAACTACCACACAGATCTGCTTTTTCAAAAGCATTCTGAATGGTTTCCTTAGAATATTTGTTTCCAATTTTTAGGATAGTGAACTTCTCCCCTTTACTCTGGGCATGGAGAGAAAAACAAAACATTGTTAGAATAAGTAGTAAAACTTT
Source organism: uncultured Flavobacterium sp. (assembly GCF_946481155.1). Next base: position 25,126 of record NZ_CAMLMK010000031.1, on the reverse strand, counting down.
TTTCATAATGGATACTTGGTATTTGGAATTTTAGTTTGTTACAAATTGAAATTATTACAAACAAAAAACTGACATGCAAATACCATTTACAACAAGGAATGCTTTTATGAAAAAAAGTAAAATGTAAAGTAAAAGTAGTTTTTTGCAATAGTTTTCGGTTTTATAATGAATTACTAAATTTTTGTTAATTAACAAATATGCAAAACTTTGTGAATAAAAAAAATATATTGTTAAAAATAATATAATTTTTTTTGAACATCTTTAAAATCGCCAATAAATACAGGCCTTAACAAAATTGCATTTTTCGCAAAAACATGTTTTTACAGCAAAAACCGGCACTCTCATGTAATACATTTCATCCATTTTATTAATCATTTTGTCGATAATGGGCTTTTCATATTAATTAATTATCTTTGCGTGTAACTTTTTTAAATTCATACAGCTATATAATGATTCACAACGACGATTTGAACGATCCATTAGGAGAAAATCATGTAGGCACAAGCGCTCAAACTCCTTTACGTTCTGATGCTTTTGCCTTATCTGACGAGGAAAAAATAAACCTAATTAAAAAAGACGTTGAAAATATCTTAAACACGCTGGGACTGGATCTAACGGACGACAGTCTGAAAGGCACTCCAAACCGTGTTGCAAAAATGTTTGTTAAGGAAATTTTCGGAGGACTTCATCCGCATAAAAAACCAAGCTCATCCACATTTGAAAATAAATACAAGTATGGTGAAATGCTGGTTGAAAAGAACATTACTATTTATTCCACTTGTGAGCATCACCTTCTACCAATAGTTGGGCGTGCACATGTTGCTTATATTTCAAACGGAACTGTGGTAGGTTTATCCAAAATGAACCGTATTGTGGATTATTTCGCAAAAAGACCTCAGGTTCAGGAACGTCTGACAATGCAAATCGTACAGGAACTTCAAAAAGTCCTGAATACTGAAGATGTTGCCTGCGTAATCGATGCCAAACACCTTTGCGTAAATTCACGCGGTATCCGTGACATCGAAAGCAGTACCGTTACAGCAGAATTCGGAGGAAGATTCAAAGAAGACAAAGTACGCCGCGAGTTTTTGGATTATATCAAATTAGAGACTTCATTTTAAATTTAGTAAATAGCTAACCAATAAGTTATATGCACTTATATCAAAATCAAACATTAAAGATTTACAATTCGCTTTCCGGAGAAAAAGAACTTTTCAAACCTATTCATGAAGGTCATGTAGGAATGTATGTATGCGGACCTACCGTTTACAGCAATGTTCACCTGGGAAATTGTAGAACTTTCATGTCTTTTGATATGATTTACCGATATATCAAACATCTGGAATACAAAGTGCGCTATATCAGAAATATTACCGATGCCGGGCATTTAACGGATGATGGCAATGTTGAAAATGACCGATTTGTAAAACAGTCGCGTCTTGAAAAACTGGAACCAATGGAAGTGGTGCAGAAATATACTGTTGACTTTCACAAAGTTCTGGAAATGTTCAACCTGCTCCCTCCGAACATTGAACCTACAGCTACAGGTCATATTCTGGAACAGATTGAAATTACGCAGAAATTGATCGAAACCGGATTTGCTTACGAAAGCAATGGTTCCGTGTATTTTGATGTAACAGAATATAACAACAGAGGCCTAAACTACGGAGAACTTAGCAATAGAAATATTGAAGAGTTACTTGCTAACACTCGTGATTTAGACGGTCAGGAAGAAAAAAGAAATGCCGCTGATTTTGCCTTATGGAAAAAAGCTTCCCCGGCTCATATCATGCGCTGGTCTTCGCCTTGGGGCGATGGTTTCCCGGGATGGCATCTTGAGTGTACTGCCATGAGCACAAAATATCTTGGCCAGACCTTTGACATTCACGGTGGCGGAATGGATTTAAAATTCCCGCATCATGAATGTGAAATCGCACAAGGGAAAGCCTGTAACGGAACTTCTCCGGTAAACTACTGGATGCACGCCAATATGCTGACTATGAACGGACAGCGAATGAGCAAATCAACCGGAAATTACATTCTTCCGATGGAATTGTTCAATGGGGAAAATGACTTTTTCGAGAAGGCTTTTCATCCGAGCGTAGTGCGTTTTTGCTTTTTGCAGGCGCATTACAGAAGCATCCTTGATATTTCTAATGAAGGAATGTTAGCTTCCGAAAAAGGCTTTAACCGTTTGATGGAAGCCGTTGCCAATTTGGCTGAAATTCAGGCCGGAGCAACTTCTTCCTTTGATGTAAATTCGTGGAAAGCGGCTTGTTATGATGCGATGAATGACGATTTCAACAGTCCGATTCTGATTGCGCAATTGTTTGAAGCTGTTCGCTATATCAATCTGATGAAAGATGGCAAAGAAAGTCTGAATCACACTGACTTAGAGCATTTCAAAAAAGCGGTCCACGCCTTTGTTTTTGATGTTTTAGGCCTGCGAAACAGTAGTGAAATGAATGGCAACAATGACAAACTCGAAGGAATTGTCAACATGCTGATTGACATGCGAAACGAAGCCAGAGCTAATAAAGACTTTGCAATGTCCGATCAAATCAGGGATAAATTAGCCGCTTTAGGTGTTCAGCTGAAAGACGGAAAAGAAGGAACCACCTTCAGTCTCTAATTTTAATTTAAGATAAAATCATAAATGATGGAGTATGGCGCTTCATCATTTTTTTTAGAAAATATGCTGAAAAAAATCCTGATATTTCCTTTTGTGCTAGTGGTACGGTTTTACCAGATAGTGATTTCACCTCTCACGCCGGGTGTCTGCCGTTATTCGCCTACCTGCTCCCAGTACACACTTGAGGCACTTAACAAACACGGACTTTTCAAAGGCGGATGGCTGGCCATAAAACGAATCGGGAGTTGTCATCCCTGGGGTGGCAGCGGTTATGACCCGGTTCCTTAAAATTTATAATTAAATTAATCCGATTTAATGGCCCCGCTATTTTTCATTTATTAAATTTACCGAAATAAAGAATATACTTTCATTATGACACACGCTTTACATATGATTTGGAATCCTTCCGAAGGAATTGATTTAGGATTTTTCATGATCCGTTATTATAGCTTAATGTTTATTGTCGCCTTTGGATTGGGATGGTACATTATGAAAAATGTTTATGAAAGAGAAGGTGAAACCCTTGAAAAACTCGATTCCTTGTTCATATATACCGTTTTCGCTACTTTGGTTGGCGCACGACTTGGACATGTTTTCTTTTACGACTGGGATTACTTTAAGGATCATAAAATGGAAATCTTATTGCCTTTTAGATTTTCACCTGAATTTGAATTCACTGGTTTTGCAGGATTGGCAAGTCATGGAGCCGCTATTGCGATCATTATAGTAATGTATTTTTACAGTAAGAAAATCATCCAAAGACCATTGTTTTGGATTCTGGACCGAATTGTACTTCCGGTTTCCAGCGGAGCCATTTTTGTGCGTTTAGGAAACTTTTTTAATTCGGAGATCGTGGGTAAGACAACTGAATCAGCATTTGGGGTTCGCTTTATCCGTGACCAATATAATGCTAAAGAAGCAGTACAGGCTACCGGAATCCAGGATCCTAATGAGGCTTTTAAAGCTATCGAAACTAATCCGCAGTTTGCCGGCTTATTGGAACACGTTTTACCGAAGCATCCCGCGCAGTTGTATGAGGCCTTTGGCTATATTTTTGTATTTGCGATTCTCTTTTACCTGTACTGGAAAACCAACGCCAGAGAGAAGCAGGGCTATCTTTTCGGACTGTTTTTAATCATGTTATGGACTGTTCGTTTTATAGTGGAGTATGTTAAAGAGAGTCAGGGTGGTTTTGAGAGCGCCCTGGGCGTTTTCTCTACCGGACAATGGCTCAGCATCCCTTTTATCCTTATCGGCTTTTATTTGGTGTTTAGGGCGGAAAGACAGAAAAACATAGATTCCCAATCATAACCAAAAATCCCACCCGCGAAAGCGTGGTGGGATTTTTTTTGAATGTGCATTTTCCATACTGACAAAACCGCTTTACGCCACCTCTACCAAATAAGCTAAATGCGTATTTTCCGGCTCATAGCGGCGCCGATTTTAAAAATACATCCCGAAAATCAAATGGAAACCTGCTACTCCTGACAGCAGCGGATCCCGATTTTTCATCGGGAGGAGCGTATGGCAGGAATTACCTATCCAAACAAAACCCAAACCATCACAGTCCTAAAACAAAAAAAGCTGCCCGTAATGAGCAGCTTTTGATATACTATGAAGATTGATTATGCTTCGTTTGCTTCCGCATGTAATCTTTCAATTTCTTTTTTGTCTTCGCGTGGCATAGTGTCAACCAATACCGGTGTTGCGATGAATAATGAAGAGTATGTTCCAACTACGATACCTACCAACATTGCGAAGATGAATCCTTGGATAGATTCTCCACCAAAGATGAACATGATTAACAATACCATGATCATGGTTAATGAGGTATTGATCGTTCTTGACAATGTAGTGTTGATCGAGTCGTTTACAATCTGGTTGAAATTACCTTTTCTGTCACCCGCGATGAATTCACGGATACGGTCGAATACAATTACCGTGTCATTCATCGAGTATCCAATAACTGTAAGGATCGCTGCAATAAAGTGCTGGTCCATTTCCATGTGGAAAGGCATAAACTTGTAACATAACGAGTAGATTCCCAATACGAAAATAACGTCGTGTGCCACAGCTGCAATCGCACCTAATGAATACTGCCACTTACGGAAAGAAACCATTAAGTAAAGGAATACTACAGCCATTGCTCCTAATACCGCCCAATAAGAATTGGTCTTGATGTCATCGGAAACGGAAGCACTTACTTTTGAAGCCTGAACAACTCCTAAAGTCTTTCCTTCTGCAGTGTTGATGAAATCTTTGTAAGAGATATTGGTTGCATAGTATTTCTTCAAGCCATTATAAAGTTTTTCGTTTACTTCCTGATCTACACCTGCTCCTTCATCCTGTACTTTGTATTTAGTAATAATTCGCATTTGGCTCTTGTTACCAAATTCTTTTACCTCTACGTTTACTCCGAACTCTTTAGTAAGATCTTCTGAAATTTCAGTTGGATTCACCGGTTTCTCAAATTTCACCTGGAATGTTCTACCTCCAACGAAATCCACACCTTGATCCAATCCATTGATATAAAACGATATGCAGCTGATCACTACTACAGTAGCAGAAACGAAATACGATACTTTTTTAATTCCTAAGAAATCAAAATGGAAGTTAGTGAACCAGTTTTTAGACATTCCTGTTACGAAAGTAACATTAGCACCTTTTGCAGCAGCTCTATCTAAGAAGATTCTCGCGATGAAAATCGACGTGAACAATGACGTGAAGATACCAATTAACAATGTAGTCGCGAAACCTTTAATTGGACCTGTACCGAAGATGAAAAGAATCAAACCTGTAAGGATGTGCGTAACGTTTGCATCAATGATGGAACGCATCGCGCCATGCCAGCTGTAGGAAGATCTGATTGCATCCGGCAATGATTTTCCGGCACGCAGTTCCTCTTTTGCTCTTTCGTAAATGATGATATTTGCATCTACCGCCGTACCCATTGTTAACACGATACCTGCGATACCCGGTAATGTCAATACAGCACCTAAGCTTGCTAAAATTCCGAATAAGAACAATAAGTTGACTGCCAATGCAATATTAGCATACCATCCTGCTCTTCCGTAATAAACAATCATCCAAAGCGATACTAATAATAATCCCACTATTGATGACATGATACCATTGTCGATAGCTTGTTGACCTAATGACGGACCAACAACTTCCGACTGAACGATTTCTGCTTTAGCCGGTAATTTACCTGCTCTTAAGATGTTTGCTAAGTCTTTCGTCTCAGTTACATCGAACACACCAGAGATTTCTGAACGTCCTCCGGAGATTGGTCCTGAAGAAACTCCCGGCGCTGAGTAAACAATGTTATCTAAAACAATAGCAATATTGCTTTGCTGTTGGAATGCTTTTCCTGTTAACGCTTCCCATGCTTTCGCACCGGTTGCATTCATCTGCATGGTTACTGACGGTCTTCCCATTTGGTCAAAAGACTCAGAAGCATCGGTAATAACACCTCCACCTAGTGGCGGCACACCTTCTCTGTTTGTTTTAAGCGCATATAGCTCAACAACATCCGGAGTTTTTGGGTTTAATTTACCCCAGGCGAAACGAACAAAACGTTGTTCAGCCGGTAATAAAGCACGAACATCTGCTCTTCCTAAATAAGCATTTACTTTAGCAGTATCTTTTGGATTGAAGTAAGCCAAAACCGGACCTCCTTGTTGTCCTCCGCCTTTAACTAAATCCAATAAAGGGTTGTTTCCTTTTTTAACTGCAGCAGAATCTTTTGCCTGATTAGTTAATAATGAATCGATATCTGAAGTTTTTGGAGCTTCAGCCGGAGTCACTGCTTTTTCAGTTTTCTTTAAAGCCTCGTTTGCTGCCATTAAGAAATTACCGATTTCATCAGATTTGTATGTTTCCCAGAATTCAAGCTGAGCGGTACTCTGTAATAATTTCTGGATACGGTCAATATCTTTAGCACCTGGAAGTTCCACTAGGATTCTTCCTGATTCTCCTAATTTTTGAATGTTTGGTTGCGTAACACCGAATTTGTCGATACGCTCTCTCAATACTCTAAATGCGCTTTCAACAGACTCTCCTACTTTTCTCTTAAGGACTGTTTTAACCTGTGCATTTGACATTTTGAAATCAACCTCACTTAAATTTCTGTTGGCAAAAATTTCAGGTGACGATAATTTTATGGTTCCATTGGAAACCTCATCAAAAGCGATGAAGAAAGCATCTAAGTAATCTTGGTTACCTTGTCTTTCTTTAGTAGCTTTTGCAAGCGCCTGGTTGAAAACCGGATTTTTTGAATTGTTTGCCAATCCTTTCAAAACATCTCTAACCGAGATTTGAAGGATTACGTTGATTCCTCCTTCAAGGTCAAGACCTTTGTTGATTTGTTTTTCTCTTACGTCGTTAAACGTATGTCCTAAAAACACTTTTTCCTTACCAATAGAGTCTAAGTAAAACAGCTCTTTTTTAGAATCGCCGTTAGCAAATTCTTTTGCCTTACTTTCAATATTATTGGTAACAACTGTGAAGGAAAGTTGGTAAATACTTACCAATGCAAATAAAATTGCAAAAAATTTAATAAGTCCTTTATTCTGCATTATTACTATAAATTAATTATTCTTTTTTCAAAAACGAGCAAATATATGCTTTAGCAAAATATTTACCAATTTATTTCTTAATTATATCCAAAAAAAAGACTGCATGAAGCAGCCTTCTTCCTTTTCGTTATTTTATTATGCTAAAACCGATTTTAAATCGCCGTTCATTGCGCGAACTGCGTCTGCACTTTTAGCAAATGAAGCCTTTTCAGCATCGTTTAATTTAATATCCACGATAGCTTCCACTCCGTTTTTACCAATGATACATGGAACACCTAAACAGATATCGTTTTGACCGTATTCCCCATCAAGCATTACTGAACAAGGAATCATTTTTCGTTGATCATTCAGGATACTGTCTACTAAATAAGCTACAGAAGCACCTGGAGCATACCAAGCTGAAGTTCCTAATAATCCTGTTAAAGTCGCCCCTCCTACCATAGTATCAGCAGCCACTTTATCCATTTCTTCCTGAGAAAGATAGGTCGAAACCGGTGTTCCGCAATAAGATGCTAAACGTGTTAAAGGAATCATAGTAGTATCACCGTGACCTCCAATAACCATTCCGTCCACATCACCAGTAGGCTTATCTAACGCTTTGGATAAATAATATTTAAAACGCGAACTGTCTAAAGCCCCACCCATTCCGATGATTCTGTTTTTAGGCAATCCTGTTGCTTTTAATGTTAAATACGTCATGGTATCCATTGGATTGGACACTACAACGATGATAGCATCCGGCGAATGCTGCAATACGTTATCAGCAACTGATTTTACAATTCCTGCATTGATTCCGATAAGTTCTTCACGCGTCATTCCCGGTTTTCTCGGAATCCCGGACGTAATTACTACAACAGCACTTCCAGCCGTTTTAGAATAATCGTTTGTACTTCCTGAAATTCTGGTATTAAATCCTGTTGTTGGGGCACATTGAGAGATATCCATGGCTTTACCTTCAGCGAAACCTTCTTTGATATCTAGCAAAACTACTTCACTGGCAATTCCTCTGTATGAAATTACGTCTGCACAACTGGCACCTACATTTCCTGCGCCAACTATAGTTACTTTCATGATATTATATAATTTTTGGGTTGGTTAATTTTAAAGGTCATAAATATATAAAATTAAAATTCATATTGGACAGAAAAATTGGTATTTACAAATTTTCCAAATCCGATAACCGGTTGCAAAAATACCTTTTTAATTTGATATCTTCCGGAGATTTCTCCTATAACATTGGTTTTGGTTTTATATATTTCTTCTAATTTTTTATTCAGAATTTCCTGCAACGGAATCACATCCTCAATCTCACCTCTTTCTCCTCCTACAACATATTTAAAGTCACTCGTATTTACGATAAGACCAGCCATCAGCTCAAAATTTCTAAATTCCTTGGATCCGTTCACTTGAAATTGCCAGGTATCTACCAATCCGTTAAGGCGGTTGATGCCTAAACTTCCGTATTGCGTGGGAATTGTAATGAAATCAAAACTGATATCTTCTTTCGAATAAGCTATCAATCCCGCCAAATGAATTTTCTTTGCTTCAAGACTTTTAAAATATTGACTGAAATTGTGTTTCAAACCAAAGCCGTATACCTGATAATCACCTTTTTTCAGTTTTGTTTTGGGAGAATATTTCACGATGGCTTCTGTTCCGAACCAAAGTCCGACCGAGCCTTGCAGGTAGGGATAAAAAACCGTTTCCTGATTAATCCCTTCCGGGGTTTTCAAACGGATCTCTTCCCCGTCAAGATCGCCTACGAGGTAAACTTGAGAATCATCTCCTAAAGCGGTTGGCACAGTGGCCGAATTAGCCCCTTCAATCTCGAAAAAAGTAAAATCGCTGTTCTTGATTTCAAAGTTTCTGTCTCTTTTCGGAACAAAAAACACATTGGAATGCAGCCCTAAAGTTACGTCCCAAAGTTTTCGTTTCTTTGGAGAGGTCATCCAGCCTGAAGCTGCCTGATAAACTGCAGCATCGGTAGCCGGTGTAATGTATTTATCCGAAAAAAATAAGGCATCGTTAAGGAGATGCCCTATATCTTCAAAAGTTTGTTCGGATTGCGATTGCGCCTTGTTTGCAAAACACAAAAAAGCTATACAAAATCCAACTATTTTAACCGATTTACGCATCAATATTAGCGTAAGCGGCGTTCTTCTCAATAAACTCTCTACGTGGCGGAACTTCGTCTCCCATCAGCATCGAGAAAACCCGGTCTGCTTCAGCCAAACTGTCAATTCCAACCTGACGTAATGTACGGAAATCCGGGTTCATGGTAGTCTCCCATAATTGCTCCGCGTTCATCTCTCCAAGACCTTTATAACGTTGGATATTTGTTCCGCCGCCCATGCTTTCGGAAATTTCATCACGCATTGCATCGGTCCACGCATATTGTTTTTTGTTTCCCTTCTTCACCATATATAAAGGCGGAGTTGCAATATAAACATGCCCGTTCTCAATAAGTTCTTTCATATAACGGAAGAAGAAGGTCAGGATCAGCGTAGAGATGTGACTACCATCCACATCGGCATCACACATGATGACTACTTTGTGGTAACGCAGTTTCTCTAAGTTTAAAGCTTTACTGTCTTCAGCTGTTCCGATAGTCACCCCTAAAGCGGTGAAAATATTACGGATTTCTTCGTTCTCAAATACTTTGTGGTGCATTGCTTTTTCAACGTTCAGAATCTTACCACGTAATGGCAGAATCGCCTGAAATGCACGGTCACGGCCTTGTTTAGCCGTTCCACCCGCCGAGTCTCCCTCGACAAGGAACACTTCACATTTTGCCGGATCCTGTTCTGAACAATCAGATAGTTTTCCTGGCAATCCTCCACCGCCCATAACGGTTTTACGCTGTACCATTTCACGCGCTTTTTTCGCTGCATGACGGGCCTGAGCTGCTAGGATTACTTTCTGAACGATGATTTTCGCGTCATTAGGATTTTCTTCCAGATAATTTTCCAGCATTTCGGCTACAGCCTGGCTCACCGGAGAAACTACTTCTCTATTTCCTAATTTAGTTTTTGTCTGTCCTTCGAACTGAGGTTCAGAAACTTTTACCGAGATAATAGCCGTTAAGCCTTCACGGAAGTCATCTCCTGAGATTTCGAATTTCAGTTTTTCCAATAAACCTGAAGAATCCGCATATTTTTTCAGCGTACGGGTTAATCCCATACGGAACCCCTGTAAATGCGTACCTCCTTCGTGTGTATTGATATTATTTACATAAGAGAAAATATTCTCCGAATAACTTTCATTATAGATTAATGCCACTTCAACAGGAACTTCCCCTTTGTCATTTTCCATGCTGATTACATGGCTGATGATCGGCACACGGTTTCCGTCAAGGAATTTAACGAACTCTTTTAACCCTTCTTTCGAATGGAAAGTCTCTCCTGCGAATTTTCCGTCTTTATCGGTTTCTCTTCTGTCAGTTAACGTTACGGTAATTCCTTTGTTAAGGAAAGACAATTCACGCATACGGGCTGCTAACGTATCATACGAATACTCCGTTGTCTGCGTAAAAATGGTATCGTCGGGCGTAAAAGTTACCGTAGTACCACGTTTGTCAGTATCACCAATCTGCTTAACCGGATAAAGTGCTTTTCCTTTTTCGTATTCCTGTTCGTATACTTTTCCGTCTTTGTAAACTGTCGCGCGTAAATGATTGGAAAGTGCGTTCACACACGACACTCCAACTCCGTGCAAACCTCCGGAAACTTTATAGGAATCTTTATCGAATTTACCTCCGGCACCAATCTTGGTCATTACCACCTGAAGCGCGGAAACTCCTTCTTTTTTATGAATATCTACCGGAATACCACGACCGTTGTCTTCAACAGTTACGGAATTATCCTCATTAATGGTTACATGAATAGTATCGCAATGTCCAGCTAATGCCTCATCAATCGAGTTATCGACCACCTCGTAAACCAAGTGGTGAAGCCCTCTCACTCCTGTATCGCCAATGTACATCGATGGACGCATTCTTACGTGCTCCATTCCTTCCAGTGCCTGAATACTGTCTGCTGAATAATTGTGTTTCTTTACTTCTTCGCTCATAATCTCTATTCTGATTGTGTATTTTTTCTCTAACGAGCAAATATATAAAAACGAAGATGATTTACAGTTAAAAATAAGCCCTTTAAACGTTTAAGTTATTAACAAAAAAGCCAGTTTATTAACCTTTTTTTGAATACTAAAATATTGGTTTCGGTTTTTGGAAGCGAATCGTTTGGGCTTGTCAGGAAATCCTGTTCCTGCTGTCCGTTCTATCTTTTGCTTTGCAAAAGGATGCCACTCCCATCAGGGCTATAGCGGAATGGCTTTCTTTTTTTTTGGAAAGGTTTGTTGTTTAAAAAACCACCCCATCCGCCGCGTCGGACACCATCCAAAGCAGGGGAATAAAAAAACGCCGGCACTGCTACCGACGTTCTTCAACAAACAAACAAATCACATTTATAAAAAAATCAGATTAGCGCAATGGCAATGTCGCTTTTTACATGTGCGGCGTTGGCTCTGCCGCTCGGGTCCTGGTTGGTTTGCCATTTTGGGATCCATTTTCGAACGGTTTTGGCTGCATTTTCCTGAGGGAAATGTTTATGAAAAACGGTTCGGTAATAAAAAGCTTCTTTGGTCGCAGGGGTATTGTGTGGAAATAATTCAGCAGCCGTTGCAAACTCCACATCCGTTACCTGTGACGAACAATATTCAATTAAAGTATCAATCCAGTTATAGCCCACCCCGTCTGAGAACTGCTCTTTCTGGCGCCATAAAATAGTTTTCGGCAAATAGGCCCTTTCAGGGGTATCAAAGGCTTTTCGCAGGATATATTTTTCAATTCCCTCATAGGTTTTCGGCATTTTCTCTTCCGGTTGGATCTTAATGGCCAATTCCAAAAAGGATTTATCTAAAAACGGCACTCGCGCTTCCAAACCATGCGCCATTGTTGATTTATCGGCCCGAAGCAAATCGGCCGTGGATAAGCGTTGAACACGATCGATTGTTTCTTTCTGAAAATCGGCTGTACTTGGTGCATTTCTGAAGTATAAATACCCTCCGAAAATCTCATCGGAACCTTCACCGGAAAGCACTACTTTGATACCCATATCCGTAATTGCTTTTGACAGGAAATACATTGGTGTACTGGCACGAATGGACGTCACATCGTAAGTTTCCAGATGCCAGATTAGTTTATCCAAAATCTGAATACCTTCTTCGATCGTGAAATGAATTTCGTGATGTTCGGTACCTAAAAATTCCGCAACTTCTCGTGCTGCAATAGCATCCGGAGCGGCTTCATCCAAACCGATTGAGAAAGAATGTAGTTTTTCACCCCCCACTTCTTTAAGCAATCGTGACGCGATGGAGGAAATCAGCGAAGAATCCAATCCGCCGGAAAGCAGCACTCCGATTGGCACATCGCTCATTAAACGCTTTCTTACAGCTTCAGTTAATGTTTCACGAATAGCTTCTAGATCCAGTTTCTCAACCGCAAGCGATTCATCTTCCCATTTGGGCTGATAGTATTTTACAAATCCGGTTTTGGGGGTATAATAATGTCCGGGCGGAAAAGCTTCAAACGATTCGCATTGGTCGGCTATCGCTTTCATTTCTGAGGAGAAATAGAGGCGGCCTTCTTTATCTTTTCCGTAATAAAGCGGTTTTACGCCAAGCGGATCACGCCCTGCTATGAAATCATCTCCATCGATTACGACGAAAGCAAAAATCCCATCAAGCATATCGCAAAATTCATAACCGAATTCCTCATACAAGTGAACAATTACCTCAGAATCGGAAGTGGTGCGGAAAGTATGGTGGCTCAGAACAGTATCACGCAAGTTTTGGTGGTTGTAGATTTCACCGTTATGGATCATCCACGCGGACGACGTGCCCTGAATAGGTTGCTTTCCGGTATGTAAATCCATAATGGATAATCTTTCGTGGCTTAAAATGTGACCGCTTTCTGTCACTTGCAGATCGCTTTCATCAGGTCCGCGATGGGACATTCTTTTGGACAAATGCTTTACTAAAGTTTCATCGATTCCTTTTCCAATAACTGCTAATATTCCGCACATAATTATTTCTTTTTAAGTTTTATTATGAAACAAAATTGCGTTTTAAAGTTTTATTAATAAACAAAAAACAATTATTCAATTACTATTTAAAACTTTAAAAATAAAATATTGACAAAAATGTAATTCTTACGATAAAAAATGGAAGTTTTGGATTACAGATTGTAATTTAGGCATTCTCTAACCGTAAAGTTTTTTTAAACCGCAAAGAGCGCAAGGGTTTACGCGAGGGTCGCAAAGTTTAATTTCATCAGTTTCATTGACAATGATGTAATTTCGACGAAGGAGAAATCACATAACCCAATTGACCTGATGAGATTTCTCCTTCGTCGAAAAGACAAACACCGTACTTTATTTATTGCAGTGAATTCAAAATAGTAAGTGTATCAGACAAATCCAAAAAATAAAAAGGTTTCCTCCTTAGCCCTGGTGGGAGTGGAAATCCTGGCGTTGTGAGATTGCCACACAAACTCGCAATGACGGATTACTTCACTTAACGTTTATTTCAATTGGAGTTCAGCGAACTTCGTTTGTAGCGGACGACAGGAACAGGGACTCCAAAAAATCCCGAACCTCCCGATAGCTATCGGGACGCTCCAAAAAAAATCCCAAACCTACGCTTGGGATTGAATTTTATTTTACCTGTTTTCCTTTGATGAAGGTTTGCGCCGGCTTGACGTACGGCACCGCATCAATATCCATGGTCATGATATCAGAATCAAAAAGCGTAAAATCGGCCCACTTGCCCACTTCGATGCTGCCTCTTTCGTTTTCTTCGAAATTGGAATAGGCGGCCCAAATGGTCATTCCTTTAAGCGTTTCTTCGCGCGTAAGGGCATTTTCGGGTTGGAAGCCACCTTCCGGATAGTTTTTCAGATCCTTGCGCGCTACGGCAGCGTAAAAGGTGTACATTGGATTAACTTCCTCGATCGGGAAATCGGTTCCGAGTGCTAACAATCCAGCTTTGTCGAGCATTTTTTTATAAGCGTAAGAATTTTTGATGCGCTCCTTTCCTACCCTGTCGCCCGCCCAATACATATCAGAAGTTGCATGGGTTGGCTGCACAGAAGGAATAATACCCAGCTTAAAATAATCAAAATCTGCTTCCTGCATGATTTGCGCATGTTCTATTTTCCAGCGTCGGTCGGTTTTTCCGGCTAACACTTCTTTATATATTTTCAATAATACTGTATTAGTGGAATCACCTATAGCATGAGAATTCATCTGATAGTCGGAGTCAGCGATTTGCTGTGCGATCTGCCGGATTTCTTTTATTGGCGATAATAACGCACCGAAATGTTTTGGCTTGTCGGAATATGCTTTGTGCAGGCAAGCACCACGAGAACCTAATGCGCCATCACCCACAAATTTGAAGGAACGCACGTTAAGTCTGTCCGTTTTATAAATGCCTAGTTGGGTGTAATAATCCACATTCTCACGGGAAGCGACTACCATTGCATAGATATTAATATCCAGCTGATTTTCTTGCTGCAGGCTGTCTATGAGGTCAATCGTTTCGCGTTCCAGGCCCGCTTCATTGATGGTTGTCAATCCGTAGTCGAACATTACCTTTTCGGCCGCTTTTAAAGCTTGGATCTGGCTTTGCTTTGATGGTTTTGGAATGCTGCTGTAAACCAGTTCCATTGGATTGTCAATTAAAATCCCGGTAAGCTGACCGTTTTTGATTTCGATTTCGCCGCCTTCTACTTTTGTTTTTAGCGTGATTCCTGCTAATTCTAAAGCTTTTGAATTTGCTAACAGCGCATGGCCGTCAATTCGTGTAATGGCCACGGGAGTATTTGGAAAATATTTATCCAATAATTCTTTTGTCGGGAATTCTTTGACTGTCCAATCATTTTGATCCCATCCTCTTCCCTGAATATAGTTCAGGTTTTTTTCTTTCTGAAAAGCTTTCACTTTCTCAATAACCTCATCAAAGCTTTTTGTCCCTCTTAAATCTACCCGTTGCAGATTGGCACCGAAGCTGTAAAAATGAGCGTGTGCATCATAAAAACCGGGATAAACGTACTTATCTTTTCCGTTTACGATATTCTTGGAAGTATATTTTTTATTGATTTCCGCATTGGTTCCGACAGCCACAATCTTACCGTTTATCACTGCAAAAGCTTCAGCCATATCGAAATTATTATTTACGGTGTAGACTTTGGCATTCGTAACGATTACATCGGCCTGTTGCTTTTTCTGGGCGTAAACTGATGTGAATGAGAATACATATAATAAAAGATAGCTTAGTTTCATTTTGGCTGTTTTGGAATGCTAAAATACTAAATTAAGCCACATCTTCAATCGTAAACTTTGAGCCATTTACCTCAACGATCGCCCCGGCTTCTTTTCCGATTAACTGCGAACCTAAAGGTGATTGGGGTGACAAAGCCAGAACCGAATTCCCGTCAATCGTAATCTTTGGCAAAGCGGCACTGATGAATAACTGCAGCCCGTTGGCTTTTACAAGGCTTCCCATAATAATTTTTTTGCTGCCCTGACTAATGTCGATTTTGCTTAAAATCTCTTTCTGGTTAATCGCCTCCTGCAGTTTTGAACTTAATTTTTCCTGCTCAAGATGCATCATAGATAAAGCCGTCTCATGTTTGTCTCCGGCGGAACTTTTGGCATCGTTTTGTGCATCATCTGCTAAACCCGAAATCATGTCGCGATAAACATCAATCTTATCCTGAAGTAAGACAATATGGTGTTGCAGTATTTTCTCTTTTAGATTCATCGCTATTATTTACCGCAAAGAAAACTATATTTTCGGAATAAAATCCATTGGAAGCATATCCCCTAGCCTTTTTGTTCCTATATCGCCGCCAAATTGTATTTTATCGGCATCGGTTATATTGCCAAACTGATCAACATAAAATTCCTTTGTAAGGAAATCAACTTTTGACTGCTTCTTTTTATTGAACAGTAAATTGAACGTACTTATAAATTTGGTGCCGTCTGTATTTGCAATGTACCCCGTACTTATTGTATTCTTAGAAACGATAACTTTTTTCAAATTACCTTCTTGCGCTATCGAAAAAAAATGATCCGGAATATCCTGATACGAGCCGTTAAACAATAAAAAATCTTTTTTGCCCCATACATTGTTTGAAAGGTTTTTGAAAAAATGCATTTGCGAACCCTGATACGCTTCATTTCTAAATTTCGCAGTCTTATCGGATGGCTTCAAATCACTATACAATGATGTTCCTAAAAACAAACTGCTTAAAACATCGCTGCTTTTAATACTCTTTTTATAAAATTTGATATAAAAATCATGGAGTTCGAATTCAACCAGATAGCTCAAATGTGGATTTTCAACTTTGATCGACTTCTCTGATCTTGCAATTAGCTTATTGGCTTTAAAATCATATTCAAATTCAATATCTTCTTCATTGAGAATTCGACAGGATTTACCGGCTTTTGTCTTTCCCAAAAACTGCTCCCTGAAAATTTTAAGCTTATCCTCTCGAGTAAAAGGATCTTTCTGCACGATAACTTCATCGAGTACCGCCTCTTTCGGTTTTAAATAAACAGTTATGTTGTTATCTTCAAACGGATTTGGTACAAAAACGGTTTCATATCCAATAAATCTGACAACCAAAGCAGTATTTAGTTTCCCGTTTACTTTTAAGGAATATTTCCCGCTATCATCTGTTGCAGTTCCTATTGTAGTTCCGTTGAGATATACCGAAACCCCTAACATCGGTTTTTTATTTTCGTCAAAAACAGTTCCTTCCAAGGTCTGAGAAAACAAACTTCCCGTAACGAAGCAAAAAACAAACAGCGCAATCCTAACTATCATACATAAAGATTTTATGCAATAGTAAATAAAAAAAGGAGTGCAAAAAATCTTACACTCCTAAATTTTTATTAATTTTTATTCGCTCTTAAAAATCAAATTTGTAATTGGCGCCCACTAAAAACTGGAATCCCTGAACCGGGTAATTCATCCAGCGCTCGTATTGCTGGCTTGCGATGTTGTTCAATTTTAGAAAACCTGTTAAACGCTCGTTGTATTTGTAACCTAAGTGTGCATTCAAATCGAAGTAGCTGTCTAAAGTAACCGTTTTTACCAGTGGTTCTAACAATGAAATGTCATTGTAATACAATTGGTCTTTACGTTCTCCCACGAAGAAAACATTTGTTCCGGCGTACCATTTCGGTGTGATGTTCACATCTAAAGTCGCTCCTACTTTCAGACTAGGCAGATTCCATGCTTCGGCCTGATCAGTAGTATAACTGTTGAAGGTTCCGTTAACTCCGAAAGAGGCGTTTTTGGAGAAATCTACTTTTAATTCCCCAAATACACTAATGGTTGTAAGATGATCATACAGCACTCCAAAAGAGTTTCCATAAGCATAACCTTCCGTGTTTGGGTTTGCGGTGTCATAAGGATTTGCCATAAAGAAGGCTCTGTCGTCTTCAGCCAGATAAGAACCTCTCACGTTGAAAGCTACTGTATTGGCCAGTTTCCCTTTTAGCCCTACATACACATCGAACTGCTGGTTGGTTGGCGCAATGGCTATCGTTGGCGAAACGAATTTATTTTCTTCCACAAAATCAGCATACGTGTTTTGCTTTAGGGTTCCTTCTGCTCCGGCGTAGGCAATCATAATATCACCCACTAGCTTATAAGACGCTTTTACCTGAGGGAAAATGTAGAATTTACCGTCGGTTTCGTCATTGAATTTTCCGGTGCTGTAGAAAAACCCTGCCCCTGCCTGTAACGACAAATCATCTTGCTGCAATAAAATGGCCGGCTGCACTCCGAAGTTCAGGTAGGAATACGAAATATCACTTCCCGAATTCATATAATCTTTTTCAAAACTTCCGCCCACATAATCCACTACAAAAGACGATTTGAATTTGAAATTATCTACCTCAAAATTGATTGCCGGCTTTACAAAAAAACGGTTTTCCTGTGATCCGTAAGCATCCCAAAAACGCTTGAACTGCAAGGAGGTTTCTTCCATGAAGCTTTCTTTCATTCCCAATTTGGCACCTAATGTGATAGTTTGATACGTTTGTTGCGGATCAATAGTATTTAACAAAGCATCATCGAAAGTCACAAATTCCGTTGGCAATCCGTACCAATTGTACATTTGGTGTTTATAGCCTAAATCGGCACTCCAGTCCATTGTCTTGGTTCGGCTTCCATAGGTCAGATCCAAAGAAGTGTTATAGTATTTATCGTCTAATTTCACGTCTTCAATTCCGCCCTGAGATGATAAATGACGTAGCATTCCGCCCACATAATCACTGCTGCTTAAATTCTCGGTAATGAATAATTCACCATTCACGGTTCCGTAATTCCCAACTCCTAAAGTGGCATAATTTTTAAAGATACGCTCCTTAGCTGTTGGATCAACTGCAGCGGCACGGCCTTTTGCAGGCGTAAATGTTGACGCTACCGGGAAGGAGAAAATATTGTATTTGATTTCCTCTTTCTGCGTATTGGTTTCGTCTTCGATAACTGGCGTTTCCTTCACTTTAAAGGCGTCGGAGATCGTTGGCGTATATGGCTTTACCACGTTTACGACTTCTGTTCCGATGTTTTCGTCTTTCTTTTGCGCGAATGTTTGCAATCCGATTAAAAGAAAAGTAATGGCGGTTACATATTTGAATGTCTTGATCATATTTTATTTTTTAAGAGAAGAAAATAGAGAACAGATAAAAGAAAATAGACAGATGAACTTTCCAACGTCCTTTTTCGTCTTTCATTTTTATCTAAACTAAACTACTTTCTCTCATTCCTTTATTCTTTTCTCTATGTTCTTTATTCTATGTTCTAATTAGTAATGGATGAATTGCGTTTCGCTTCTTCCCCTTTGATGAAATCGAGTTCTGCCTGAGCTTCTGCAACTACATCTTCATAGCTGGCGAAGTTCTTGATAACGCTTTCCAGAATGTATGTTGCCTGGAAACTGTCTTTCAGTCCGTAGAAGTTTTTCGCCATTACGATTAACCCTTTAGCACCGAAATACTTATATCCGGAATAATCTTTCGCTAATTTCTGAACCACGGTATTGGACAATTCGAACTTTCCTTCTTTGTTCTTGAAGTAAGCATCGTAATACAACGCTTCTGCGGCTAATTCTCCTTTGGCTATTTTCTGCAATTTCGCGTAGGCTTCTTTTGCTTTGGTTTCATCATTGGTTTTTATTGCCGAACGTGCAACGATAATCTGCGCATCACTTTTTACCTTATCATCCGTTTTTGTATTTGCCAGTACTTTTTCTGCATAGACAACGGCATTCGCATAGTCTTTCTGATCGTAGTATGACTTCATCAGATTGGATTGTGCGAAAGTTACGTTCTGCGGGAAATCGGCTTCTGTTTCCAGACGTTTCAATACCGGAATCGCTTTATCATAGGTTTTATTTTTAAGATGGATTTCCGATAAACGGGCTAAAGATTGTTCCGTAAATTCGTTTCGGGGTCTGCTGATTACGTATTCATAATTTGCAATCGCATTATTTCCTAAACCATCGGCGAAATACAATTGTGCCAGATAGAAATTGGCTTTCAGTGCGTGCAATCCGTTAGGGAAATTGGCCAGATACCCGCTCAAGGCAGAAATCGCTTGTTTTGTATTGTTCTGCAAATATTGTTTTTCTGCGGAATTGTAGGTATCATTATCCAAATCGGCATTAGAAACTTCTACGAAATCTAAGGTTTTAACCCATGCTGCATATTCGTCCACACGGTTATTGTCCATGTAGATTAATCGTGCGGTTGCCACTGCTTCATTAGCTTCTTCGGTACGCGGATATTTTGCCACCACTTCCTTGAACTTCGCTAAAGCCTGCTGGTCTTTATCGTTGTTGTAATACACTAAGCCCTGACGCAGGATTGCTTTGGAAATGTATGAACTACCCTTGTAATCTCTTTCCAGTCGGTCATAGGTTTCTACGGCTTTGTTTACGTTGTTTTCGGCTACGTATGTGTTTCCTAATTCGTATAGAGCGTCATCCGCGTATTTTGATTTAGGATGCTTGCTCATAAAAGCGTTCAGGTCTTCAATTTTCTTGTCGTTTTTAGACACGAAACCGTAGGAAATCGCTTTTTGGAAATGTGCATAGTCGGCGTCAACACTTCGCAGTTCGATTGCTTTATTATAAGCATCCATCGCCGGCCAATATTTCATCGTCACGAAATAACTGTCCCCCATTCTTAGATAAGCATCATTCAAACGGATATTATCTCCTTTTGACATGGAAATATAGTCCTGGAAATGTTTGGCTGCGCTTTCGTATTCTTTTAGTTTGAAATACGTATAAGCCAGATTATAGTCGATGTTTTTGCTCTCAGGAACATTCTTAGCTTCAGCGGAACCTGCAAATTGCTTAAAGCTGATCAAAGCATCATTAAACTGGTCTAAGTTGTATTCTGTTTCTGCTTTCCAGAAAGTTGCTCTTGCAGTGAATTTAGCATCTCTTGGCTCGGCGATTGATTTCTTGAACAAGGCCAAAGCTTCATTGTAATTGCCATCGGTATATAATTCCAGCCCGCGGTAAAAACTCACTTTCTGGTAGGCCTGGCGGTTTTGCGGATTTTTGTTTTTCTCTAATAAGCTTAAGGCTTCTTTGTAGTTTTTTGAAGTGATATAAGAATCAATCAACAGGTTTTCGATTTCCTGCTTGTAGGATGTTTGCGGATATTTGTTAAGGTAACCCATCAATACTTCCGGTACGCTTTGATACGGATTACCGATCTCGTAGCTTAATTTTGCGTAATTCAGATAAGCATCTTCCTGGATTTTAAGTTCAAACTCCATTTCGGAGGCATTCTTGAAGGCATTTAACGCTTCCTGTTTTTTTCCGAGTTTCAGGTAGCTTTCACCTAAGTGATAATAAGCATTTTGCGCCACATGATCCTGCCCGTTGATGATTTTATTGAACTGCGCAATTGCGTTCTCGTAATCGCCGGCTTTGTAGTATGCATAACCCAATTGGTAGAAATCAGTGTTGTTCCATTTGCCTTTTTTTCCTCTGTATTCTTTCAGGTACGGAAGCGCTTTATCGTATTGCTTCAGGTTGAAATAACTTTCCCCGATGATTTTATTCAACTCTGATTTTTCTTCGGCATTGGATTTTGATAATTGCGGTACGCCCAAATCGATGGCTTTTTGGAAATTCCCCAATTTGAAATTCATATCGGCCTGGAAATAAGACATTTTTTCCTTGTACTTATCCTGATCCTGCACCTGCTCAAAATACTGGGTGGCTTCTTTGTAATTATCGGTTTCGTAAGCCATATAACCTAAGTAATATTTTGCCTGCGAACCGTACTCTTTGGAATTGGCCACTTTATTGAAGTACTTTTCCGCTTCTTTTTTGTTCTTAGCCGAAAAATAAGAGTAGCCCTTCTGGAAATTGAACTTCTCGCGCTCATCATTGGTCATCGACCCTTCATCTACCTTATCAAAATATTTTAAGGCCTGAGGATAATTTCCCTGTTCGAAATAAAAATGGGCCACTTCAATAAAAGCCTGATTTTGCTTCGACGACGTTGGGTATTTTTCCACGAAATCTTCCATCATCGCATCGGCACCGGATTGCTCCAGACGAATGGCGCAATTTGCGCTATAATAGGCGCAATCTGATTTTACTTCAATGTTGGAAGTCGTACTTTTAACTTTATCAAACAGGATTTGAGCCGCCTGATACTGCCTGTCTTTGTAAAGAGTAACCGCTTTGTCGAATTCGGTTAGCTCGTGAGTATAGATGTTGGATTGTTGCGCTGAGAGATTTATGGCACTTAAAATGAGAGAGGTATAGAGAAACCTTTTCAATATTCGCATAGTGTTTGGCTTTTTATTAAAGTTCAAATATATCAAATTCCAATGGTTATAACGCGGATTTTCGTCCGTTTATTATAAGTGTTTTCAACAAATTTTGAACTGTAATTTAAAGTGAATAGATTTAATTAGCTGATTACAATAAGCCACGAATGCACGAACTTTTGAAAAAACAGATTGTTTTAATTAGTGAATTCAGGGCAAAAAAATATTTTAAAAACATGAAAGCGAATTATCATTAATCAGAAACTCTGAAACTCTGAAACTTTTGTACTTTTTTTTGATTAAGTTCGTTGTACTTATTACTTTTACCAAAATTAAATCAGAAAACATGTCACAAACGATACTTTCCCTAAAAGATGTAACCATTTACCAGGAGCATAATGCCATTCTTGCCAATGTAAACCTTGATGTAAAACATGGTGAGTTTTTATATGTAATTGGAAAAACCGGTTCGGGAAAGAGTAGTTTCATGAAAACGCTGTATGCCGATTTGCCGCTAACTGAAGGCGAAGGAACTATCGTTGATTATGATCTAAATACCTTGAAGGAAAGTGACATCCCTTATTTAAGAAGAAAATTGGGCGTAGTATTCCAGGACTTCAAATTACTTCCTGACAGAAATGTGCATGACAACCTGGAGTTTGTTTTGCGCGCTACAGGATGGGTTGAAAAGGAAGAAATCCAGGTAAAAATTGAGGAAGTTCTTGATAAAGTAGGCATGAAATCAATGACTGGTAAAATGCCACACCAGCTTTCCGGTGGTGAGCAGCAGCGTGTTGCGATTGCAAGAGCCTTACTTAACGACCCTGAATTAATCCTTGCCGATGAGCCAACAGGAAACCTTGACCCGCAAACAAGCGTAGAAGTTATGGAAGTGCTGAAAAAAATCAACCAGAACGGCAAAACCATCATTATGGCGACGCACGATTATGCGCTGATCATGAAATATCCTTCTAAGACTTTAAAATGTGAGGATAAAACCCTTTTTGAAGTTGTTCAGAGAACAGTGTAATTAGAGTTATTTCGCGGAAAGTATCTTATCCATTTGAATGGCGTTTTGCAAGTCATTCAAATGCGATTCCAATATCTTTTTCCTATTCGAATCTGTGTAAGGTTTTTTGCTAAATTCTTTTACAGCGTTGACTAATTGCGTCCTATCGTTTACTTTGACACATAATTCAGACACTTTATCATCGTCAATAATATTCTCATTGATAATGCAATGTCGGGAATTGAAAAGTGAATTTATCAATTTTAATTTAGTCCCCGATTTTTGAAACGACCAGCAAATATTGATATGTGCCTGATTCAGTAATTGTTGGAGGTGAGCGAAATTCGTCAGTTTTACAAACTCAATATTAGAATTCAACGGAATTAGGTTCTTTACGAACTCTTCATTGGAACCAGAAGCAATTACCAGTTTACACTCAGGAATAGCTTTAAAAACAGTCACTAAAAAAGCAACCGATTTTCTGTTATCGGAAGTAGTCAAGTCGCCGTGATACAGGACAAAGTCACCAAAATCACTTAGTTGTGTCACAGCTTCATTCCCGTGAAAAACAGGCACATATTCCGAGTTATTGAACTTAGACTGAATATAATGATCCTCAAATTCGGATAAGGTAAAAACGGTGTCAAATTCGGAAATAATCCTTTCATATTTCTTATATTTTCTGCTTTCGGAATACAACGCTATTTTCTTAAAAAAGGAATCTTCACTTTTGGCAATTCCCCGATAATAGTTCTGTTCGATATTGTGAAGGCGGAGGTATTTTTTTCTGTCGCGCAAACGGGAATCATAGACCAAACAGGTGGTTTTCAACCCTTCAAATAAAACAGGAGCAGTAATTTCAGAAAGATTTTCAGCCAATTTACCATCACTTCTTGAAATGACCGAAAAAGGTAATGCGCTCAGGAAATGAAGCGGATTATTTTGAATTTTATAAAAATGGACTTCGGAAGTAATGCTTTTTAATTCTTCATACTCTGAAGGAATCTCTTTTACAAAACAATGCAGGTGAATGGAATACCCAATTTGGTGCAATGCTTTTATTTTATAGAAAACATCAATCACGCCACCATAATTGGGCGGGTACGGATTATCAAAGCTGACTATGTGGAGTAGTTTTTCAGACATTTTACTTCACAAATATAGTATTTTAAACGCGTCAAACGAGATTTGATTATATTTGGAATTCGAAAATATAACTATGCCGTTTTTTTCCGTAATCATACCGCTTTATAACAAAGAAAAGTACATTGAAAACACCCTGAAAAGTGTCCTCAGTCAAACTTTTGGTGATTTTGAAGTTATAGTGGTAAACGACGGTTCAACAGATAACAGCGCGACGGTGATAAAAAATAGCAACGACGCACGAATCCTTTTTGTCGAACAACAAAATGCAGGGGTTTCAGCGGCACGAAACCTTGGAATTGAAAAAGCTTCCGGTAAGATGATTGCCTTGTTAGATGCTGATGATTATTGGCTTCCCAATCACTTGGAAGTACTTTTTTCATTATATAATGATTTCCAAAATGCCGGAATGTACTGTTCGCGCTATAAAATCAAATTCGCTAAAAACAATTATCATACACCTAAACTTACCAATATTTCTCAAGATTTCAGAGGGATTGTACCCGATTTTTTCCATTCAAGTTATGTTGACCGCATTGCATGGACCTCCATTGTAGCTATTCCGAAAGAGATTTTCAAAACAGTGGGTGGATTCAACACAAACGTTTCCAATGGCCAGGATTTGGAATTATGGATTCGAATCGCCACACAGTTTCCAGTGGCCATTACGAATACAGTTACGGCGCATTATAATTATGAAATCAGCGACAGTTTGGCAAAAAGAAGTATTTTGAATAAAAATCTGATGGATTTTGCACAATTTTCTGAAGCAGAAAAGAATAACCCTTCCCTGAAACGATTTTTAGACATCTACAGGATTGAATATGCCTTGCATTATCATATGTTTGGCAATGACGAAAAAATGATTTTTTATCTAAAAAATGTAGACCGCAG
>NZ_CAMLMK010000030.1 GCF_946481155.1 uncultured Flavobacterium sp. | reverse complement strand
AAGAGTCAAGAAGAAAGACTTCTTATCTTTTTTCTTGACTCTTGCATCTTCACACTAAGAAAATGATAGTAATCACCAGTCCGATTCCGATTCCAAATGAAATAAGCATCATCCATTCGCTTTTCGCGGAAGGGCTATCGCTTCTGCATGTCCGAAAACCTGATTTTACCGCTATGGAAATGAGTTCCTTTTTAGCCAAAATCAAGCTGGAATTCAGAGACTGTCTAGTGTTGCACAGCCATCATTATCTGGCGGAGGATTTTGGCGTAAACCGGCTCCATTTTTCGGAGGAAAAAGCAAAAATCTTAAACCTTCCGATCCGACTTTTGAAACCGGTTATTTCTCTTTCGGCTTCGGTACATTCTATTGAAGATTTCAACGTACTGAAAAATGAGTTTGATTATGCTTTTTTGAGTCCGGTTTATCCAAGCATCTCAAAACCAGGCTATTCTTCCAAAATTAATCATTTTGAAGCCGTGAAACAAAGAACCAATTTTTCAACCGAACTTATCGCTTTAGGCGGTATTTCTGCTGCAAATGTGCAGACTACGTTAGAAAATGGTTTTGATGATGTGGCGCTTTTAGGAACCCTTTGGAATAGTAATAATCCCTTAGAAAATTTTAAAATATGTCAGCAAGCCGTCCTTTCGTTTTAACCATAGCGGGCTTTGACCCTTCCGCCGGAGCAGGCGTGCTTGCCGATATCAAAACATTTGAGCAGCATCAGGTATATGGTTTGGCCATTAGTACCGCAAATACGCTTCAAACGGAGAGCGCCTTCAGTGAAATTCATTGGACAGACGGGGATTTTGTGCTTCGTTCGATAAAAACACTCTTTGAAAAGTATGACATTAAAGCGGTGAAAATCGGCATTATTCCATCTCTTGAATATCTTCGGAATATCATTATCGCAATAAAAAGCGCAGCTCCCCAAACAAAAATCGTTTGGGATCCCGTTTTGAAATCGACCACCGAATTTGAATTCACAACCATAGAAAACGAATCCGATTTAATCGGGATCCTGCAACAAATCGACCTAATTACCCCAAATTATACTGAGATTTTAAAACTTTCTTCCGCAAAGGCTACTGCTGACGAAATTGCGAAAGAGCACTCTAACCATTGCCCTGTTTTATTTAAGGGTGGTCATCATCCGGAAACCAAAGGCACCGACGTTTTGTATGTGCATGGAGCTTCTGTGAAACTGCTTCCTAAAGTGCAGCAGATCCATGAAAAACACGGTTCGGGATGCGTTTTATCATCTGCAATAACTGCCAATTTTGCTTTGGAACATGATTTAGTTTCGGCCTGCACAACGGCCAAAGCTTATATCGAAAACTACCTCAACACAAGTTCAACTTTATTAGGATATCATTATGTTTAGCAAATTACAGTACATTTCTCAGGGAAATACGATTGAAGAACAATTGTACAACATCCATCAGGCACTGGACAACGGCTGCGACTGGATTCAGTTACGTTTTAAAAACGGGAACTCGCTGGAGCTTTTCACCTTGGCGGAAGCCGTTAAGATCCTTTGCGAAGAATACCTTTCCGTTTTCATTATCAATGACAAAGTCGACTTAGCGCTTCAGGTCAATGCCGATGGGGTTCATTTAGGATTAAACGACATGAGGATTCCGGACGCAAGAGCCATTTTAGGCAATCATAAAATCATTGGCGGAACTGCAAACACTTTTGAAGACGTACTGCAACACGCTGCAGAAAAATGTGATTACGTCGGACTTGGCCCCTACCGATTTACTAATACAAAAGAAAAACTGAGCCCCGTTCTGGGTTTGGAATCTTACCAGAATATCCTAAGCAAAATGCAGGGACAAAACATTGAAATGCCAGTATATGCCATCGGCGGAATACAATTGGAAGATATCGAGCGGCTTCTTGCTACTGGCATTCACGGAATTGCTGTTTCCGGATTGCTTACTGAAAACTGGCAGCAAAAAGAATTAATTACACAACTCAACGAAAAACTATATGTCAACCTTTAAAATAGCCGATAAAATCTTTACATCGCGCCTCTTTTTGGGCACGGGAAAATTCGGTTCCAACCAACAAATGGAAGAAGCCATTATAGCTTCCGGAAGCGAATTGGTCACAGTCGCCTTAAAACGTGTGGATCTGGAGACTGAAACCGATGCCATTTTAGCACACATCAACCATCCACATATTAATTTATTACCCAATACTTCCGGGGCGCGCAATGCCAAAGAAGCTATTTTTGCTGCGCAATTGGCAAGAGAGGCTTTGGAGACAAATTGGCTCAAGCTTGAAATCCATCCCGATCCGAAATACCTTCTTCCCGATCCTATTGAGACACTGAAAGCCACGGAAGAATTAGCAAAATTAGGATTCATCATCCTGCCTTACATTCATGCTGATCCCGTTTTATGCAAACGACTGGAAGATGCCGGAACGGCAGCAGTAATGCCTCTTGGCTCACCTATCGGTAGTAATAAAGGCTTGAAAACCGAAGATTTCCTGGAAATCATTATTGAGCAAAGCAGGGTTCCGGTGATTGTGGATGCCGGAATTGGCGCACCCTCGCACGCTGCAAGAGCAATGGAAATGGGAGCCGATGCGGTTTTGGTCAACACCGCAATAGCCGTGGCCGGAAATCCGAAAGTAATGGCGGAAGCGTTTAAAGAAGCCGTTATTGCGGGAAGAAAGGCTTTCGAAGCGCAATTGGCACCAACAGTTAGTAATGCAGTAGCTTCCAGTCCGCTGACAGCTTTCCTGTATGAATAATTATTTTTCATTCACCGCAAGGCTCCCAAAGTTTTTCGCAAAGTCAGCAAGGCTGTGTGTTTATCATTAAAAAACTTTGCAATCCTTGCGAAAAACCTTGCGCACTTTGCGGTTAGAACTTATGACTAATTTTAAATCGGTTTTTGAACATTACGACTGGGAAACCATTCAAAGCAAAATTTATGCGACTACCGAAATGGAAGTCCGCAATGCATTGGCAAAAAGCAAAAGAAACTTAGATGATTTCCTGGCGTTGATTTCTCCCGCCGCGAAACCTTTTTTGGAAGAGATGGCGCAACAAAGCCATCAGCTGACTAAAAAACGCTTCGGAAAAACCATCCAGATGTATGCCCCGATGTACCTGAGCAATGAATGCCAGAACATTTGCACGTATTGCGGTTTCAGTCTGGACAATAAAATCAAACGGAAAACATTAACGGAAAGCGAAATTGCTCTCGAAATCGCCGAATTGAAAAAAGCAGGTTTTGATCACGTTTTGTTAGTGACCGGAGAAGCAAATTACACGGTAAACATCAACTATTTCCTGAAAGCGGCAGATCAGATTAAAAAACATTTCTCTTCGATTTCCGTGGAAGTACAACCGCTTTCTACTGAAGAATACGAGCAATTACATGAAGCTGGCGTACATACGGTTTTGGTCTATCAGGAAACCTATCATCGGGAAGTGTATAAACAATACCACCCAAAGGGGAAAAAATCCAATTTTGATTTCCGGTTGGAAACACCTGACAGGGTGGGCACGGCAAGAATCCATAAAATTGGTTTGGGGGTTTTATTGGGATTAGAAGACTGGCGTACCGATAGTTTCTTCAATGCCTTACATCTCGATTATTTGCAGAAAACCTATTGGCAGAGCAAGTATTCCGTTTCCTTTCCACGACTGCGTCCTGCCGAAGGAATCATTGAGCCGAATTTCATTATGGAAGACAGTGATTTACTACAGCTGATTTGCGCGTACCGACTTTGGAACGAGGATTTGGAACTGTCCATTTCCACTAGGGAAAACGAGAAATTCAGGAATAACGTTATCCCACTTGGTGTAACTTCGATGAGTGCCGGTTCGAAAACCAATCCGGGCGGTTATGTTGTTGATGTAGAATCCTTGGAACAATTTGAAACCAGTGACGAACGTTCAGCAGCGGAGATTGCCGCTATTATTTCCAATGCGGGTTACGAGCCGGTTTGGAAAGATTGGGACAGGACTTTTAGTCATAAAGTCTAAGGCCGTAAAGTTTTTAAAGTCAAAAAATGTGTTATATAGCAATGCAATTTTCGACTTTCGACTTTTGACTTTCGACATTTGACTTTCGACATTTGACTTTCGACATTTGACTTTTGACTTTCGACTTTTGACTTTTGACTTTAAACTAAAAAAATGATATCTATACACGATTTTTTACGCTACAGCCGCCAGATGATGCTACCTGAAATTGGCGAAACAGGACAGGAAAAACTTAAAAATGCAAAAGTACTGGTGATTGGCGCCGGAGGATTAGGTTGTCCTATCTTACAATATCTAGCCACTGCCGGAGTAGGAACAATTGGTATTGTAGATTTCGATAAAGTCGAACTGCACAACCTGCACCGACAGATATTATATACAGAAAGCAGTATTGACACCCCAAAAGCTGTTGTTGCAAAAAATATTTTGGAAGCTTTGAATCCCAATATCAAAGTTCTCGCATTTGAAGAGAAGCTAACGCTGAAAAATGCAGAAAAGCTAATCGGAGATTTTGACGTAATAGTGGACGGCTGCGATAATTTTTCAACGCGCTATTTGGTCAACGACACCTGCGTGAAACTGGAAAAACCGTTGGTATACGGAAGCATTCTAAAATTTGAAGGGCAAATGGCCGTATTCAATCATAAAGGTTCTAAAAATCTGCGTAACCTGTTTCCTGAACCTCCAAACCCGCAGGATGTACCTAATTGCAGTCTTAACGGCGTAATTGGAACATTGCCCGGAATACTCGGCACGATGATGGGACACGAAGCTCTAAAGCTGATTTTGGAACTGCCCACGCTTGAAAACGAATTGGTACTTTTTGACACGATGCACTGGAATTTCACAAAGCTGAAGTTTTAAAATCAGTCGCAGTTTCCAGTGACAATTTTCACTTAGGCAGTAACTGAAAAAAGTGCTGTTATTCTAAAAACTTTTAGTTTTCAATATCGTCATAAAATCTTCCCGGTCAATTTCCACAGCGCCTAAGGATTCCAGATGTTCGGTATATACCTGGCAATCCAGCAATAGATAATTGTTTTCCTTCAGATAATTGACCAGATGAATGAATGCAACTTTGCTCGCATTAGCCACTTTAGCAAACATGCTTTCGCCACAGAAAATATGACCTAAATCGATGCCGTACAAGCCACCCACGAGTTTGTTGTCCTGCCAGACTTCAATTGATTTGGCGTAGCCGAGTTCGTGTAATTTGCAATACGCTTCAATCATGTCGTTGGTAATCCAGGTACCGTCCTGTCCTTCGCGCTTTATACTCTGGCAATTGGAAATCACTTCGCGGAAGTTCTGATCGAAAGTGATTTTAAAAATGTTGCGGTTAAGGATGTTTCGCATGCTTTTGGATACTTTTAAATCTTCTAAAAACAGCACCATTCTTGGATCGGGTGACCACCAGGTGATGGGTTCGCCATCTTCAAACCAAGGGAAAATTCCCGAATTATACGCCAGAAGCAATCGTTCCGTACTCAAATCGCCTCCCACAGCAATAATGCCTGAAGGATGCGTTTCGGAAACAGGTGGGAAATACAATTCCTCAGTTAATAAATGGATTTTCTTTGGCACGAAATAAAACGTTTACAAATAGTCAAAAAAGTAATTCAAATAGCCCCGATAGAAGAGTAAATTCACGCCTCAGCGGGGATTGAAACGGATAGCGGGAAAATCGATAACTGGAAAATCCCAGACCATTCGCTCCACAAAAAAAGCCAGAAATTTAAATTACTCAAATTCCTGACTTCTATCTTCTAACTTCCGCCTTCTGATTAGAAAGGCAAATCGTCGTGCTCTTCTTCGTTGAAGTTGGTTGCCGGTTCGAATGCTTCAGCAGCCGGCATTGGTGGCATTTGCGGTGCCCCTGCAGGAGCTTCCGTCTGCATTTTCTCGATTCTCCAACCCTGGATAGAGTTGAAATATTTTGTTTCTCCCTGTGGGTTTACCCATTCTCTTCCTCTCAGGTTGATGGAAACTTTCACGGGCTCGCCTACTCTGTAGCTGTCCAGTAAATCACATTTGTCCTGAGTAAACTCAATCATAATGTGTTGTGGATACTGCTCATCGGTAGTAACTACCATTTCTCTCTTTTTGAACGTAGCGCTCACTTGCTGCGCTGCGTTAATCACTTTTACTTTTCCTGTAACTTCCATCGTGTCTAAATTTATTGTTTTGCTAAAAGCACTTTCCAGGCGGTCAGCACTTCGTTTTTGTCTAAATATTCTTTTGCCATGTGGAATTTCTTGTCCTCATCATCCGAACTTAAAACGGCTTTGATTCCGAAATTCTCTTTCACAAATATAGCAATTTCTTCTTCGTTTGGCACGGATTCTATATTCCCCAATTTCCCTAAATCGTTCCCGTCGAAAATCGGGCTTTCTTTTACGAAATCCGGAACGACATCTACGCCTACACCTAAGGTAGTCAGCGGTTTTTCCACTTCAAAAAGTCCCATGCTGGCTCGTGAATACCAATTTCCTCCCATACGGGCAACCAGGTCGATTTTATGCTGGTCGATGGTTCCGTTTTCATCTAAAATAGCTTCGCTGATATGGATTTTCACCACTTCGCAGATAATCAGGTTTCCGGCGCCACCTTCGGTTCCCAAATTGATAATCTCATTGACTTTGCATTCGAACTGTACCGGACTTTCTCCAACTCTATACGGTTTCACCACGTCTGACTCTACCATTGTCAGGCCTGATTTTATGAACTCGTTCACGCCATCCGCATATTCCGTACTTGACAAAGAGGCTTGTTGTACAATATCATAATTCACCACATTGATTACCACCTCACGGGTTTTCCCGGCGTTGATTAAAGTATGTTTGATGGTATTGTCGCGTACACGGCGGGCGGGCGAGAAAATCAAAATTGGAGGGTTCGAACTGAAGACATTAAAAAAACTGAACGGCGATAAATTCGGGGTTCCGTTTTCGTCTAACGTACTTGCAAAAGCAATGGGTCTCGGCCCCACGGCACCTTGAAGGTACGCCTGTAATTTCATCGGAGCCAACTCCTTCGGGTCAACGCTAATCATAGTGTGAAAAATTTTGACAAAGATACTTTTTTGAAGTGACCCGAGCAATAGCGAATTGACGAAGTAAACTTTCAGTAATTTTTATCTGTCTCCATTGCAAGAAAATTTTCTGGTTAAAAATAAAATTGGGGTATCCCGATAAACTTAGTAACTTAGCTACTTAGTAACTCAGCTACTCCGAACAAGTATGAATTTTTCTTCCGACAGACGCAATCTCATCCGATGGGTAATTATTCTCGCTTCCTTCAATTTCCTGGTTCTGATTCTGTGGAACACCTATACTTTTTTCCAGACCTTTAAAAGCGAGGAACGTTTAAAGATGGAACTTTGGGCTGCTGCTTCCAAAAACCTCAACAACGCCGACGAGAATACCGATCTGGAATTGCCGCTGCAGATCTTAAGCAACAATACTACCATCCCGATTATACAGACCAACGAAAAGGACAGCATCATCAACATGACCAATGTGGATGAGGAAATTACCAAGAGCAAAACCAAATCCATCGCATTCCTAAACCGACTGCGATCCGAGAACAAGCCGATCACCATTGATTATGTCGGGGAAAAGCATTTACTGTATTACGGCAACTCTTCCTTGATTACCAAATTGAAATACTACCCCATCGCTTTAGTTCTTATAGGATTGTTTTTCAGCGGAATGATTTTCAACTTTTACCGTGCCAGCAAAATGGCTACCCAAAACCGATTGTGGGCGGGAATGGCGAAAGAAACGGCACATCAGATCGGGACGCCTTTGTCCTCGCTGATAGGCTGGCTGGAGATTATGAAAGCCGATAATGTGGATGAAACTACGATTACTGAAATTGAGAAAGACATTAACCGTTTGCAGACTATTACCGACCGGTTCTCAAAAATCGGTTCTGAGCCGGTATTGGAGCGCCGCAACCTGATTGAAGAAACGGAACAGTCTTTCGAGTACCTGAAATCGAGAACATCAAAACAGGTTGATTTCACCTTTAGCGCGCCTCAAAATCCGATTTACATTAAACTGAATCCGATCCTGCACAGCTGGACTATTGAAAACCTGGTCAAAAATGCCATTGACGCCATGAAAGGAAAAGGAAAAATAGCAGTGTCGATTGAAGAAACGGAGCGGTTTGTTAAGATTAAAGTCAGCGATACCGGCAGCGGGATTCCGAAAAACCAGTTTAAGAGCGTTTTCGAGCCCGGGTTTACCACTAAAAGACGCGGATGGGGTCTTGGACTGTCTTTAACCAAAAGAATTGTGGAGGAATACCACGACGGCAGGATTAAAGTCGCGTTATCTGAAGTTGGCAAAGGAACCACCATGCAGATTACGTTTAAGAAAGAAACATAAAAAAAGGCGAAATCCTTGATTTCGCCTTTTTTTAAAAATTTTGATTTATCGCTTTTGCCAGCGCTTCAAATTCTTCCGGAGTTAATGACGTTTTACGTTCGAAACGCATATCGTCCATATCCTGAAGCGGAATTAGATGTACGTGTACATGTGGCACCTCAAGTCCGACAACAGCAACCCCTATTCGTTTGCATTCTACCGTTTTCTCAAGAGCTTTGGCAACTTTACGGGAGAATTTCATCAATTCCAGGTAATGCTGCTCTTCCATATCGAAAAG
Source organism: uncultured Flavobacterium sp. (assembly GCF_946481155.1). Next base: position 18,816 of record NZ_CAMLMK010000030.1, on the reverse strand, counting down.
CTTGTTGATTTCCTGTTTCGGAACACATAGTGTATGTCCTTTTGCATTTGGATTTACATCCAGGAATGCAATGAAGTTTTCGTCTTCCGCTATTTTGTAGCAGGGAATTTCCCCGTTTATGATTCTTGTGAAAATCGATGCCATACTTTTACATTAACGTTAAAATTTACTATTTCTTTAGTCACGGGTAATTTCCAGAACCTCAAATTTCAATACGCCGTTCGGCACGTTGATTTCTGCGATTTCTCCCACCGATTTCCCTAATAATCCTCTTCCGATTGGTGAGGTTACCGAAATCTTTCCGGTTTTCAGATCGGCTTCGCTTTCGGCTACCAATGTATATTTCATTTCCATTCCGTTAGTCTGATTTTTGATCTTAACGGTAGAAAGCACTAATGCTTTTGAAACATCTAATTGCGACTCATCAATAAGACGGGCATTGGAAACGACTTCTTCCATTTTGGAAATTTTAAGCTCAAGAAGGCCTTGCGCTTCTTTTGCAGCGTCATATTCTGCATTCTCGGATAAATCGCCTTTGTCTCTTGCTTCAGCAATTGCCTGGGATGCTTTTGGTCTTTCGATACTTTTCAGATGATCTAATTCTTCTCTTAATTTTTTTAACCCATCTGCGGTGTAATAAGATACTGTACTCATAACTTCATCGTTTATATAAATGGAAAAAATCCCATCGTGACGGGATTTCTTTCTGCAAAGATATTGGTTTTGTTTTATTTCAAATTTTATTGCTGCATTACTGCACTTGTCAAAGTTAATTAATTTAAATTTGTTTATCAATTGTTTTCCAAATTATTTAAAGATGAAACATTCCTTTCTCCTTATAATCGCAACAATCCTGTTCATTAGCTGTAATAAAGACGAAGGTCTCAATTATAATAACCCCAACCTTCCTAATTATCCTGTGAATTTGCAGATTGACAGGAATCTTCCTGCTTACGACAACTTAAACTATCCGAGCAATGCCGTATATGTTAGCAGTGGAACCGCTGGAATCAGGGGTGTCATCATTTTCAACACCGGAAGCGGCTATAATGCTTTTGATGCAGCCTGTCCTAATCAGGCGTTAAGCAGTTGTTCTACAATGACTATCGACGGGATTTACGCTGTGTGCTCTTGTGATGACAAAGAATACAGTTTATTCACCGGCCTGGCTTCCGGAGCGCAGTACCCAATGAAACAATACCGTGTGAGCGTAAACGGAAGTGTTCTTTACATTACCAATTAAAAAATCCTGATAAGAAAAACTCATCAGGATTTTAGGCAACCTTATTAATTAACTAAACAATTTAAAATTTAAGGGTCGCACCGAGCATAACATTTCTGCCGGCCTGCGGATAATATCCTGCACCTTCAATGGTGGTTATGCTTCCAGGGGTACTCCAGTCGTCGTCATAAGTATAAAAATACCCATTAGACACGTACTCATAATTGAACACATTATTAACCAGTCCGGTGATAATGATGGAATTGAAGATCGCTTTAGGCTTAATCTCCCAGTTAACTGAAAAATCATTCACGAAATAAGCATCAAGTTTCGAAGTTTCCGAATCGATATTCCCCATATACTGTTCTCCCACAAATTTTGAAAGAAAGGACAACTGAACATTCTTAACCGGCACAAATGAAAGCACATTCCCTGCAATAACGCTTGGCGAATAGGCAATATCGGTATCCCCCAGATTTTGCAGTTCTCCGTCTCTCTGAAACACGAAATTGTCATTCTTATTTACGCTCAAGGTGATATTTGGACGAATAGTCAGTTTATCCAGAATCACAACTGTTGCATCTGCTTCTACTCCTAATCGGTAACTGTTCCCGCTATTTTCTCTGATTGGCGACCCAACATCGTCCAACGCACCGGTTAAAACCAGTTGATCCGTATATAACATCAAATAACCGTTTACATTTAATTTGATTTTCGGGGTATTGTAGCGCCATCCCAATTCGAAATCATCTAATCGTTCCGGTCTTGGGCTTCCGTTCTCATAATCGGTACGGTTAGGTTCACGGTTGGCTCTTGCGTAAGACGCATACAAATTATTGCGCTCGTTAACTGTAAATGTTATCCCCGTTTTTGGATTGAAGAAATTAAACGTATCATCAACCTTTCCGGTTTCCGGCGCATCTGCTTTATAATTCACTCGACGCATCTGTAAGTCGGCGTACAGGTTAATGTACTTGGTAACTTTAAAACTCGCTTTGGCAAACAGATTTCCATCAGTTTTCACCGCGCGATCATTATAATATTTGTCGCCCAATTCGCTTGTAGAAGCATATCTTGCCCAAATCACTTTGCCGAAATGCAATCCGTCGTATTTGTTCCATGCTCCGCCAAAAATCAAATCTAGCTTATTGTTTTTATAATTCGCCGAAAAAGTGGTTCCGTAGAAATCATTGTCCAGCCATTTTTGACGAATCAGGTCGGTCGATGTTTGTCCTGCAACTGGTTCTAATCCGTATTCAGCGAAATCGGCATCTTCTTTATAATTTTCATAGTAGCCTTTCCCTTTCGTATAGTGTAAAGCGATATTGGCGCTCCAGTTGGAATTAACTTTCTCGTTCCAATGCAACTGCGCGTGATCCTGCTGATAGTTATCCGTTTCATTGTCGTAAAAACGCGTATTACCGAATTCATCCGTGAACATTCCTGCGCTGTTGAAAGTTCTGTCATTTTCTAGCGTTTCGGCATCGATTCCGTTCCAGGACTGGTATGTTACTTCTTTTCCGCCGAAGACTAATGCCTTAAGTAAAGTCGTTTTACCTACATAAGTTCCCTGAAGGAAATACGATTTCAAATCAGAAGAAGCCCTGTCGATATAACCGTCGGAATTGATTTTCGACAAACGCCCTGCCAATTCAAACCTGTCATTCATTAAACCGGTACTGAATTTCACGGTATGCTTATGCGTGTTGAAACTCCCTATTGAATTGGAAATTTCACCATTGCTTTTTTCGGAATAAGAATCCGTCAGCATGTTTAAGCTTGCTCCGAAAGCTCCGGCTCCGTTGGTGGATGTCCCGACACCTCTCTGCAATTGAAGGTTTTCTACCGAAGAAACAAAATCAGGCATATTTACCCAATAGGTTCCGTGCGATTCCGAATCGTTATAGGCAATTCCATTGATAGTAACGTTAACGCGTGTTGCATCGCTTCCGCGGACGCGAATTCCGGTATACCCTACTCCGTTTCCGGCATCGGTTGTGGTTACCACTGAAGGCAAATAATTCATTAAAACGGGAATATCCTGACCAAGATTTCTTTCCGAGAGCTCTTCCTTTTCCATGTCGGTAAAGCTCACCGGCTGTTTTGCATTGGCGCGAACGGCCGAAACCAATACGCCATCCAGCAATCTGACTTTCGTAGTGTCCTGAGTGGTTTCTTCCTGTGAAAAACCTAAAGAAGTGTGCAGAATCGCTCCTGCTACAAGCATTTTGAATACAGTTTTCATTCGTAAAAGTGTACGAATAAAAGGGGCAATTATTCTTTTTAATAAAAATTAATGATTTTTGAATTCCGCAAAAAACGGAATTTAAACTCCCTTGGCAGCATTACCTGCCCAGGTTCATTGGGTATAATCTCAGCTCGTTATTTGGAGCACCCCTTTGAGATGAGGCAAAGATAGTGCTATAAATAATAACAATGCAAACTGAACCTCAAATAATTAGAAGTGTGGCTTCTGGCGGGATTGTTTTACCTCGGACTGACTGCGTTTTTCCTTCAGCCGTTTCTCGATTACCGAGCGGGGAATTTTGGTCGGTTTTCGCTTTTTCTGAACCTTTAAAGCGCCTTCAATGATGAGAAGAAAGCGTTTGGTTACAATTTCTTTATTCTTAAGCTGACTTCGGTCTTCGTCACAGTTTAGGATGAGGATTTTTTCTTTCGTAAGCTTATTGTCGAGTTTGTCCAGAAGCAATTCGCGTTCTTCTTCGGAAAGGGCTTGCGAATTATTCAAATCGAAGTTTAGCACCACTTTCGAGGAAACCTTGTTTACGTTCTGTCCGCCAGCACCACTGCTTCGGACTGCCTTAAACTGCAATTCTGATATGATTTTAGCCTTGTCCAAATTATTCGTGCTGATGGGCCGGTTTAAGTAAATCGTTTACTGTTTTTACCGGATTGAAAGTATCCAATGGCACTTCCACAAAAATCGTAATCCAATTGGCCATGGCGCCGTTCCAAAGTCCGGGAAGTTCATAAGCCTTAATATCTTTACCGTTTTTAGTTTTCTGAACTATGAAACCGGCATTATGATTCACAAAATCCGGAAGGTTGAATTTCTCTCCTTTGTAATTTTTCAGTCCGCACACCAAATCCACCGGATTAAAATGCGTCGATTCTGAAAATATCTTGCGCTGTTGTTCACTTTGCAAGTCAATTTGTGAAGATTCAACAATCTGAAGCGAAACCGTTCCGTTCTCTTCGTCTACCCAAAACGGCCCGCCTCCCGGCTCCCCTTCATTCTTCACCATGCCGCAGACGCGGATAGGTCGGTTTAACAGCTGAAATAATTCATTTTTCTGATTTTCGGAGGAATATTTTGAAAAATCTTTTGGCAAAACGATACTCAATTTTTCCTTCACGAAGTCGATGGTTGTTTCGAAATTGGACTCAGAAGATTTCTCCAGCATTTCAAGATGGCTGAAGGTTTCCTTCTGCAATTGCAACAACAAACCACCTAAAGCTTTTTTATAAAAGACAATTTCCTCAAAATGGTTGAATGACACATTATCAATATTCTTGATAAAAACCACATCGCTTTCCAACTGATTCAGGTTTTCGATCAAGGCTCCATGACCGCCCGGACGAAAAAACAAATTCCCGTTTTCGAGTCGGAAAGGATTGTTCTCCAGATCAACCGCTAAGGTATCTGTTGCAATTTTCTGAAAAGAATAATTGACTTGAACTTGTGTGTTTATAGTACTAATGATTTTCTGAAAATCATCCAAATGCTCTTCTGAAACGGTAAAATGAATTTGTGGCTTGCCGCTTACTTCCGAATATTTTTTTGCTTCGTTCAGATGTTTGTCAATCGGTGTGGTGACTTCGTTTTCTTTCTTATGAAAAGGCAAAATCCCTTTCGGACAGTTGGCGAAATCAAAGCCCTCGGGAGAAAGAAGCGTATTAATGAAATAATAATATTTTTCATCCTGTGAAAATTCATCGTAATTGGCATAGAGTGATTTCAACTCCTCTAAGACCATATTATAGAAAGGAAATTTCTCAATACCTACTAAAAAAACATGTAATTTATTGGCTTTTTGCCTGTTGATGTAAGCATTTATAGTCTCTTTCCCCAACTGAAATTCATTGATAAATTCAATCAGGAATTTAAACATTCTGCTGGCGGCGCCCGATGCAGGTACAAATTTTTCAATAGAATAATGCTTTCTTTCGTTTTCAAAATACTGTGCGAACGCTTGGATTTCTTCTTCTGAAAAAACCAGGATGCCATCATTTACGGTCGCTGCTTTTTCCAATGAAATTTTCGCAATGCCCTTTTGAAACATTTCCAGTTCATGGCTTATTTTTTCAATTGAAATGCCATAATCTGCAATGAAATCAAAATCCGCAGCAACGAAGCCATGCTGTTTTATTAAACTATCTGTTTTTGTAAAATTCTCCTCCATTCTAAATACGCCAAAATGGCTAAAACTGTAAATATTAAATACTGCAACGCCAACATCCCCAATCCTCTGTAAGCATAAATCGGCGTTACAATGATGTCGCCAATAATCCAGAGCGTCCAGTTTTCTATTTTTTTGTTGGCCATGTACCACATCCCTGTGAAAAAGATACCCGAGGCCACGATATCAATATAATTTTCTTTTTTTATTTCGTAATCAAAGAAAGTATAGATTCCGAAAACTACAATAATTGTCCCTAAAAACAATGCAATTCCGATAATTTTTTCTTTAAAATTCGTTCGTGTTATGGGTAGGTAATCCTGATTTTGTCTTTTTCGGGTCCAATTCCACCAACCATAAATACTCATTGCCGAAAAATAAAGATTAATCATCATATCTCCCAGATATCCCGCTACCAAAAGCAGATAACTTGAAATGATGGTAGCAATTAACCCTGTGGGATATACCAGGATATTTTCTTTCCGGGCATACATTACACTTAGGATGCCGAAGACAAAAACAATAGCTTCCAGTACAATTTGAGTGTAAGAAGCCTCTTTATATGCCTCGAGAAAGAAATCCAGCATTATACTTCGGGTTTAAAAAAATTACAGTCCTCTTCAAAAGCGGTTCCGATGACAACCAGATCAGCACCTGCTGCGTATGCTTCTTCAATAGTTTGTTTTGAACGAATTCCGCCGCCAACAATTAAAGGTATCCGGATATTTTCCGAAACTTTTTTTATCATTTCCAAAGGAACGGCGTGTTTGGCACCGCTTCCGGCTTCCAGATACATTAATTTGTTTCCGATAAATTCACCAGCCTGTGCCGTCTGAACTACATAATCGCTGTTATTCCTATCTAAAGGGTCCGTTTTACTCACGCGCTCCACTGCGGTTTGCGTTCCGCTTTCAATTAAGATATAACCTGTAGAAATCACTTCCAACTGTGTTTTTTTCAGAATCGGCACCGCATTTACCTGGTGTTCGATCAGATAATCAGGATTTCTTCCAGAGAGTAACGTAAGAAACAAAATCCCGTCGGCTTCATCGGAAATTTGGGACGGATTGCCTGGAAAAAGAATAATCGGCAAATCCGTTTTCTGCTTTAAGCGTATAATCAATTCGTCAATAATATTGGCTTCCACGATGCTTCCGCCTACAAAAATATGGGTAGCCGGTGACTGACTGATGCTATCTGCCAATTGTGCTACCAGTTCCAGATGAATCTTATCCGGATCGAGGAGAATGGCTAACAGCTTGCGACCGTTTTCTTTGGCTGACAAAATTTGGTTATAAAGCATTGATTTTCTTAGTCATTTAATTGGGTGGTAAATGTAACCCTTTTTTAAAATCCGTAAAATTTTAATGTTATTTTTGTACTGATCTTTAGCTTATCGCTCATGCTACCGGAAGAATCAGTAGTCTCCCATAACGCCAAACGCAAAAAATACCATAAAGGGATATCATTTTCAATGAAAATGACTTGCCTTTGAGTTTAAAATCATCACAGAAAAGTATTCCGATAATTATTTCCCGAATATGATTTAAGTCATAATTTAGGAACTGACAGCACCATAACTTTGTGTAATAAATTCAAAGATTATGACACTTTATCAAAAAACACTACAGGATTTTACGAGAGGCTATATGGGGTTTGCTACTTTGGCGATTATTGGACAAAGCTGTCTGGGCGGGGCCGCTGCCATGTACATTTTACAAAACGGAACTTCGTTACGACAAATGGTCCAATTGGCAATGGTAGTTTTTGCCTGCAGCATCGTAAACGGAGCAATTTTAGCACAACAAAAACCCAAATTGGTTTTCAATCTAATCATCACCAGCGTGTTTATCAGCATTCTGATGATTGTCCTGAACACACTTATTATTTAAAAGCACGGGTACGGTTTTAAAAACGGGATGACCTGTCTTATACTTTGGAAGAGACGGGTCATTTTTTTTAGAGAAGTTTATGCTTCAGTAGCATAGACCAAGGCATAATTGTCGATTTCCTCAAAACCGATATCATACTGCTGAATAACGTTATTGAAGTGCAGTTCGGCGCTGCATTTTTTATCCGATAACAGGAAAGGACTTTCCATGATATGATCGATAAAACTAATGCCGACTTCATTTTTCAGTTTGAAAACAGCTTCTTTAACTCCCCACACAACCGTCGCTTTTCTCATCTTATCCATCTCAGACAAACCTTCAAGATGGCTGACATCCATAAAACGGGGTGCCAAACGAAGCACTTTATCCTTAATCTGTTCCAGATCAATCCCGATATTTGCATCACTAATCACAATCGCAGAAAAATCATGGGAATGCGAAATTGAAATATGTTTTCCATCCTGAAGATGCGGCTTTCCGAATTCATCATAGTACAAATCAAAATCACTGTAGCCGGCTTCCTGAAAAAGCATTCGTACGGCAACAAAACCTTTTTGATGGCTTTCGGATTTCATTCCCTGCAAACGTATGATGGAGACTTCTTTAAGTTTTGCTTTTGCTAAAAGTTCACTATAATCTTCGGTTATTTTCCAGAGAAAAACCTTAGTGGAGGGGCTGATATCGATGGTCTTAAAAAGCGGCATGCAGTATTTTGCTGTTTTTCAAAAGATTAGAAAGTAAAACATTTTACAAAATAAGCAAAATGCTTTAGGAATAAAAAGGAAATGCGTAATTTTGCCTTCATTTTAGAAAACAAATATACATAAATAGATGAGTACAACGACATTACCATTTGTTGCCTACAAAGTTAAAGATATCAATCTTGCTGCTTGGGGAAGAAAAGAAATTGAATTAGCAGAAGCTGAAATGCCGGGACTAATGGCACTTCGCGCTGAATATAAGGAATCACAGCCGCTTAAAGGTGCGCGTATCGCGGGATGTCTTCACATGACAATCCAAACTGCCGTTTTAATTGAAACATTAATCGCCCTTGGGGCAGAAGTTACCTGGTCATCTTGTAACATTTTCTCTACACAGGATCAGGCTGCTGCTGCAATCGCTGCTGCAGGAATCCAGGTGTACGCATGGAAAGGATTAAACGAAGAGGAATTCGACTGGTGTATTGAGCAGACTTTATTCTTCGGAGAAGACAGAAAACCATTGAACATGATCCTTGACGATGGCGGTGACTTAACGAACATGGTTTTTGACCGTTATCCGGAATTGATCCCAGGCATCAAAGGTTTATCAGAAGAGACTACGACTGGCGTTCACCGTTTGTATGAAAGAATGAAAAACGGAACTTTGTTCATGCCGGCTATCAATGTAAACGACTCGGTTACCAAATCGAAATTTGATAACAAATACGGTTGTAAAGAATCGGCTGTAGATGCGATCCGTCGTGCTACTGACGTAATGTTGGCTGGTAAAAGAGTTGTAGTTTGCGGATACGGTGACGTTGGAAAAGGAACTGCGGCTTCTTTCCGTGGTGCCGGTTCAATCGTAACGGTTACCGAAATTGACCCAATCTGTGCTTTACAGGCGGCAATGGACGGTTTTGAAGTTAAGAAATTAAACACTGTGGTTGGAAACGCTGATATCATCATCACCACTACAGGAAACAAAGATATCGTTGTGGGAAGCCACTTCGAGCAAATGAAAGACAAGACTATCGTTTGTAACATCGGACACTTCGATAACGAGATTGACATGGCATGGTTAAACAAAAACCACGGTGCTTCAAAAATCGAAATCAAGCCTCAGGTGGACAAATATACTATCGCAGGAAAAGACATCCTTATCTTGGCGGAAGGCCGTTTAGTGAACTTAGGATGCGCGACAGGCCACCCTTCTTTCGTAATGTCTAACTCGTTCACGAACCAGACTTTGGCTCAGATCGAATTATGGACAAACACTTCGGCTTACAAAAACGAAGTATACATGTTACCGAAACATTTGGATGAGAAAGTAGCAGCGTTACATTTGGCTAAATTGGGAGTTGAATTGGAAACATTGAATGCGGAGCAAGCGGCTTACATTGGTGTTGATGTTCAGGGTCCGTTTAAACCGGAATATTACAGATACTAATCGGACTTCTTAGACTTCTTAGAAAGTTAGATTTTTAGATATTTTGAAACCCTTGCAGTGATGTGAGGGTTTTTTTATTGCTAAAACTCCAGACATAAAGACACTTCCCTTCCAGCCATGATGGGAGCGGCATCCTTTTATGGAGCAACGCGGAATAAAAGATATAGCGGACAGCAGGAACATGGCTACCAAAAAATGCACCAGCCATCCGCTCCTCCTGAAAACAAAAAACCCCGATTCTTTCGAAACGGGGTTTTATATTTTGTTTGTAAGAGTATTTCTTATGCTTCAAATGGAACTACAGAAACGAATGATTTGTTATCACCTTTTTTCTGGAATTTCACTACTCCATCAACCTTTGCATGTAAAGTATGATCTTTACCCATGTAAACGTTTTCGCCTGGATTGTGCTTAGAACCTCTTTGTCTTACGATAATGTTTCCAGCAATTGCAGCTTGACCACCATAAATCTTAACACCTAAACGTTTCGATTCTGATTCTCTACCATTCTTGGAACTACCGACACCTTTCTTGTGAGCCATGACGTATTAGTTTTAAATGTTAATTATTCTTCTGTAGCTTCCGCTTTTTTAGTCGCTTTTTTCTTTGGAGCTCCACCGCCAACGATACCTTCGATAACGATTTGAGTTAAAGATTGTCTGTGACCGTTTTTCTTTTTGTAACCTTTTCTTCTTTTCTTTTTGAAGACGATTACTTTATCACCTTTTAAGTGTTGTAACACTTTGGCTTCTACTGAAGCACCTTCTACAGCTGGGGCGCCTAAAGTTACGGTACCGTTGTCATCTAATAAAAGAACTTTGTCAAAAGAAACTTTTGCACCTTCTTCTACTGCTAAACGGTGAACATAAACCTTTAAGTCTTTGCTTACTTTGAATTGTTGCCCTGCTATCTCTACGATTGCGTACATAACAATAATGTTTAAATTAATTTTAAGTGCGCAAATATACAACTATTTCTTTACCTCACAACTCTTTAAACAAAATTTACTGCTAAAAAACTATAAATCAGCGCAGTTAAAAAAAATCACAGCTAATTGTAACAAAATGACGAACTTGCACACTCATTTATGAAATAAAAATAACTATTAACTCTTATGAAAAAATCTTTAATGACTTTGAGTTCGCTTTTAATGCTTGGGGGTGTGGCTTCAGCTCAAAAAGTAGCATTTGAAGAATACACGATGGACAATGGCCTTCATGTAATTTTACACCAGGACAAATCCGCTCCGGTTGTAATCACTTCTGTAATGTATCACGTAGGATCAAAAGATGAAAACCCGGGAAGAACGGGATTCGCCCACTTTTTCGAACACCTTTTATTTGAAGGAACCAAAAATATCGCTCGTGGCGAATGGTTTAAAATTGTAACTGCCAATGGCGGAAACAACAACGCAAACACTTCTGAAGACAGAACGTACTACTATGAGGTTTTCCCTTCCAACAACTTACAATTGGCTTTATGGATGGAATCGGAGAGATTAATGCACCCGGTTATTAATAAAATTGGTGTTGATACGCAAAATGAAGTGGTAAAAGAAGAGAAAAGACTTCGTGTAGACAACCAGCCTTACGGAAACCTGATTACAGCCGTGAAACAGAACATGTACAAAGTACACCCTTACCGTTGGGCACCTATTGGCTCCATGGAGCATTTGGATGCAGCTACTTTAGAAGAGTTTCAGGCTTTCAACAAAAAATTCTATATCCCGAACAATGCTGTTTTAGTAGTTGCTGGAGATTTTGATCCAACTCAGGCTAAAGAATGGATCAGCAAGTATTTCAGCCCGATTCCTAAAGGAACTCCGGTAACGAAACAAAAATTTGAGGAAGCGCCAATTACACAAACAATCAAGGCAACGTACCAGGATCCAAACATCCAGATCCCTATGATGGTGGCTACCTACAGAACACCGTCAATGAAAACTCGTGATGCCAGAGTTCTTGATATGATTTCTTCAATCTTATCTGACGGAAAAAGTTCAAGATTATACAAGAAAATGGTGGATGATAAGAAAATGGCATTGCAAATTGGCGCGTTCAACTATAGCCAAGAAGATTATGGAATGTACATCCTTTACGGCTTACCGATGGGACAAAACACTACCGAAGGCTTAATCAAAGAAGTAGACGAGGAAATCGTGAAATTACAGACAGAGCTTATCTCTGAGAAAGATTTCCAGAAATTGCAGAACAAATTCGAGAACCAATACGTAAACAGTAATGCAAGCGTAGAAGGTATCGCTGAAAACCTTGCTTCTTTCTATTTATTATATGGCGATGTAAACCTAATCAATACTGAAATTGACATTTACCGTTCCATCACAAGAGAAGAGATCAAAGAGGTTGCAAAAAAATATCTGAATCCGAACCAACGTTTGATTTTAGATTATGTTCCTGCAAAAGACAAAGCACAAAACTAATTTGACAATTACCATGAAAAAATATATTTACATAGCAGCGGGATTGTTTTTAACAATGACTATGCAAGCACAAGACAGAACACAACCTAAACCGGGACCTTCGCCAACAATCAATATTGGAAAACCAACTTCTTTCATATTGAAAAACGGCTTAAAGGTATTGGTAGTGGAAAACCATAAATTACCAAGAGTTTCCTATAACCTTACAATCGACAACGCTCCATATGCGGAAGGCAACAAAAAAGGTGTAGCTGATTTAACAAGCGCATTAATTGGCAACGGAACCAAAAACATTTCAAAAGATGCTTTCAACGAAGAAATCGATTTCTTAGGAGCCAACATCAATTTCAGTGCAAACGGCGCTTCTGCAAGCGGATTGTCTAAATACGCAGGCAGAATCATGCAGTTGATGGCTGATGGTGCCTTAAACCCGGTTTTCACTCAGGAAGAACTTGAAAAAGAAAGAGAAAAACTTTTAGAAAGCTTAAAATCAAACGAGAAAAGCGTTACTGCAGTAGCAGGTCGCGTGGAAGACGTTTTAGCTTTCGGTAAAAACCACCCAAGCGGTGAATATTTGAGCGAAGCTACCATCAAAAACGTAACATTAAACGATGTAACGCTAAACTACAACACCTATTTCGTTCCTGGTAACGCATACTTAGTAATCGTAGGTGATGTAAAACTGAAAGACGTTCAGAAAATGGTGGAAGACGAATTCGGGGACTGGAAAAAAGCAGTTGCTCCGGCACTGACATATACTGACCCGAAAAATGTTCAGTACACACAAATCAATTTCATCGACATGCCAAACGCGGTACAATCGGAAATTGCTTTAGTGAACACAGTGAACTTAAAAATGACCGATAAAGAATATTTCGCAGGAATTCTTGCCAACCAAGTTCTTGGTGGTGGCGGAGAAGGCCGTTTATTCATGAACCTTCGTGAAAAACACGGCTGGACTTATGGCGCTTACTCTTCTTTAGGATCAGGGAAATATGTTGAGAAATTCCGTTCAGGAGCTTCTGTTAGAAATGCGGTTACAGATAGTGCTGTGGTTGAGTTCTTAAGCGAATTGAGAAGAATCAGAACCGAGTTAGTATCGGCTGAAGAATTGAAAAATGCCAAAGCGAAATACATCGGTAACTTCGTAATGCAGATCCAAAAACCTGCTACTATCGCCCGTTATGCATTAAACACAGAAACACAAGGCTTACCGGCTGATTTCTATGAAAACTATATCAAAAACATCAACGCAGTTACTGCTGAAGATATCAAAGCGGTAGCGAACAAATATTTCTTAGCGGAGAACACACGTGTGATAATTGTTGGAAAAGCTTCTGAAGTATTGCCGAACCTTGAAAAAATGAGTGCTAAGCATAAATTACCAATCTCATATTTCGACAAATTCGGTAATCCTGCTGAAAAACCAAAAGTGAGCATTCCAATTCCTGCCGGCGTAACAGCTAAAACGGTTTTCTCAAATTACATCAAAGCTATTGGTGGTGAAAAAGCGGTTAAAGCAGTTAAATCTGTGGTAACCATTTCATCAGGAACCGTTCAGGGAACTCCGGTTGAATTGACTACTAAAACCACTACTGACAACAAGTTATTTGTTGAAATGAAAGCAATGGGTATGTCCATGATGAAACAGGTAGTTGGCGACAAAGCAGGTTACCGTGTGACACAAGGCCAAAGAAAAGAGTTAACAGCTGAGGAATTGAAAGAACAAAAAGCAGGTGCTGTTCCATTCGAGGAATTATCATTGGCAAACAATCCAAGCGCTAAACTTGAAGGCATTGAAACTATGAACGGCAACGATGTTTATGTAATCAAAGAAGGCAAAACTACTTATTACTATGACGTTAAAACCGGTTTAAAAACTGCTGAAGCGAAAGAAATGGAACAAATGGGTCAGAAAATGACGCAAACCACTTACTACAGCAATTATAAAGAAGTGAACGGAATCAAATTCCCTCACGAAATTGATATGAATGTAGGTATTGAAATCAAATTGATCACTACAGAAGTAAAAATCAATTCAGGTGTAAAACCGGAAGATTTCATCTAATAAACAATCGGTATATTAAAAGAAAGCCACGCAATTTTGTGTGGCTTTTTTTATTTCTTAGCGGAAAGATAAACGCCTGTTAAAATAATAACCGCCCCAAAAATCTGAACCAGCGATAAAGTCTCACCATCTAAAACACCCCAGAAAATAGCGACAACGGGAAAAAGGTACGCCGATGAAGAAGCAAAAACTGGGGACGTCATCTGAATCAATTTAAAAAAGAGGATATTCGCAATTCCGGTACCGAGGATACCCAAAATAGCGATATACATTACCGAGTGCTGCACTTTCGGCTCGTGGATAACGTCAAAAAAACCGGTTGAGAACAAAATAACCAAGGCAGGAATAGCCATCAGCACAAAATTGCCTGTGGTAATACTAATCGGGTTGACATCCGACAAATATTTCTTAATCAAGTTTACATTTGTCGCATAACAAATCGTGGCTATCACCACAAAAAGCGCGAAATAGTAATTCTGCTCCGGATGAAGGGCCGCTCCGCTTAAAATAAGGAGGAGACTTCCCCCCAATCCCACCATCACGCCAATAAAATGGTTCCGCTGAAAAGCCAATCCAAAGAATAAAACTCCAAGAACTAACGTATTTAAAGGCGTGAGTGAGTTCAAAACCGCACTGATGGAACTGTCGATTTCACTTTGGGCGATGGCAAAAAGGAATACCGGAAAAAATGTCCCGGTCAATGCCGTAAGCGCAATGTATTTCCATTTCACTAAGGGAATATTTGCCAGGCTCTTAAAGCAGAATACCAGGAGGAAAGAAGCCGCGAAAAGAATACGGATGGAACCGAGCTGGAACGTCGTAAGTCCTTCAAGACCGCGTTTCAGCAAAATAAAAGAGCTTCCCCAAATCAGCGAAAGCGCGAACAGTAAAATCCATTTTAGATGTTTCGATTCCATAGGCGATTATTGATTTGCCAAAATTCTGTTATTTAAATGACAATCGGATATTTTTTTGGGTAATTTTGCCCGCAGATTATTTATCCGATTCAAAATCAAAAACGCAAACGATATGAAATTCTCAAAATTAATACTGACTTTCGCCCTTGCTGCATTGTTATTTGCTAGCTGCAAGAACGAAGAGAAAAAAGCTGAAACTGTAGCCAAAACAGAAATTCCAACGCCAAAAAAAGAAATTGCAGCAGCAAATCTGGAATCGGCAAATTTTGAAATTGAAGGAATGACCTGCGCTATGGGATGCGCTGCCACCATCGAGAAAAAATTATCAGAAATGGATGGAGTAAAAGAAGCCAAGGTAGATTTCGAGACCAAAAAGGCAACCATCTCTTTTGACAAAACAGTTCACTCCCAGGAGTCGTTAACCAAAACAGTAGAAGCCGTTGCTGACGGCAAAACTTATAAAGTATCAAATTTCACAAAGGCGTAAACTACCTGGCCACGAATGCACAGATAATGTGCAGTGTTAAATAAAAAAAGCAGCTAATAAAATAGCTGCTTTTTATTTATATAATTTCTTTCAAATGAGATTCGTGTATTCGTGGCCAACAATCTATTTCCACTTCACCGTTTCCATAATCTTTCGCATATCGTTCTTGATATAGGCTGCGGCCGGAAGTATGGAATCAAAATTAGGTTTCGCATAAAAATACACAGAGCCGACTAAAAAGTGACGCGTGCTGTCGGTCACATAGAACTGCGCATTGGTAGCCGCATTGCCGCCCACCTGATAAAACATCCCGTACGCTTTATGCTCCGGATTAACGAAAGGCTGTTCGGCGATATCGTCTGCTTTGATTACATGTTCGTAGGTTAGCTTTTGTGCGTCGCGAAGGAGCTGCTCAATGTTCCCGTTTACCGATTTATAGTTCAGGTATACTGTTGCTTTCATTTTCGGATATTGAATTTCCATCGAACAGTCACCTTTGGTCTTGATATTCGAAAATTCGTTGACATCAAATTCATAGCCGCAGCTGCCGGATGTCATGGCGAATGATTTGTATTTTGCCATCGGGTAGTCCAACCGCAAATGGCTTTTTGGTTTCGGCACTGTATCCTCCTTACAGCTTACTGCCGCAAAAGAAATTAGTAATGCTGACAAAAAAAGTAGAGTTCTGATTCTGATCATAGTAAATAATCCTTACGCTGAATTTTGGCGCAAAGATACAAGGAGAAACGCAGTTTTTAATTATTTAGTGTTAAAAAGGAAGATCGTCCTCTCCGCTGGGAGCCGCCGGCGCTTCATACGAACCTGTCCTTGGCGCATCGGTACCTGGTGTCGCGAATCCGCCTTGCTTTTGTTCGGTATCTTTTTTGGTGGTCAGGAACGTGAACTCCGTTACCTGGATTTCAGTAGTGTATTTTGTAGTGCCGTCTTCAGCCTGCCACTGACGCGATTTGATTCGGCCTTCCACATAAATTTTATCGCCTTTGGTCAGG
Organism: uncultured Flavobacterium sp.; assembly: GCF_946481155.1. The sequence goes on along the minus strand of NZ_CAMLMK010000030.1, from coordinate 2,211 downwards.
TATTTTTCGCAGATTTCGGCTGCTTTGTTGCGCACCACTAAATTGTGCCATTCGGTAGAAGTGATTTTCTCACCGGTTGTCTTATTAATATAAATTTCGTTTGTTGCCAATGGAAATCGTCCGATGCAATTCCCTCCTTCAAAATAATGCATTTTCACATCGTCACCCAAATGCCCTATCAAAATCACCTTATTCAATGTACCGTTCATGGCTTGTAAATTTTAGTTATTCTCAAATATAGTAAATTCTACCCATTTGCCCAATGTTCCTCCATAAAATTGTGGATTACGATGGGAAACGGGTATTTTTTAATTTCGGTTACAGTCAAAGCATCCTTCACTTTTTCTTCCGTTTCCACTTCCCAAAAACGAATGTTCAGATGCTGATGGGAGAGTTTGTGCAGTATCTTATTATGATGCAGGGGCTTTATATTTTTCGGCGTAAAGCCAAAGGGAAATTGCTCAATCAAGCCAACTGCCTCTTCATAGCTGACTTCGGAATTGGTTTCCAAAAGCGGAAATTCGTATAAATTATGCCAGATCCCTTTCGCCGTTCTTTTCCGGATTACCGACTCGCCTTTTTCGTCCTTTATAATAAGGTAGTTCAAAAAACGGTTCACGACCTTCGTTTTTTTGAGTTTTACCGGAAGTGCTCCTACTTTCTGATCTTTCAAAGCCAGACAGCTTCCGTTGAAAATACAGTTTCCGCAATCCGGATTTTTTGGAACACATTGCAGCGCACCAAACTCCATCATTGCCTGATTGAACTCCGAAGCCTTATCTTTAGGCAACAGGGAAGCTGCCAATTCAAAGAATTCTTTCTTGGCCGGAGCCGAGGAGATATCGGTATCCACATTAAAATAACGGGAAAGCACACGATAGACATTTCCATCCACCACCGGAACCGGCTCGCCATATGCAATTGAAGCAATGGCAGCGGCTGTGTACTCACCTACTCCTCTCAATTTGAGTAAATCAGTATACTTGTCCGGAAAACTTCCATTCAGCTCAAAAGCAATGTGTTTTGCTGTTGCATGAAGATTTCTTGCTCTGGAATAATACCCTAAACCCTGCCAAAGTTTCAAAACTTCCTGTTCTTCTGCTTTCGCCAGATCAAAAACTGTTGGGAAAGCGGCCGTGAAGCGCAAAAAATAAGGCAATCCCTGGGCAACCCGCGTCTGTTGTAACATGATTTCTGACAGCCAAATGGAATACGGATCCGACGTCCTTCGCCACGGCAAGTCGCGTTTGTTCTGTAAATACCATTGGATTAATGAGTTAGAAAAATTCATGTTAAAAAAATTGGAAAACAAAAATAAAACTTTATGTGACTAAATTTTAATCATTTAGCTTGAAAATTTGTTTTTTTAATTCCTATATTTGCACACTCAAAAAAATACACATCATTTAAATAAATAAGAAAGAAAATGACGAAAGCAGACATCGTAGCGAAAATTTCTGAGAAATTGGGTCTTGAAAAAGGAGACGTTCAGGCAACAGTTGAGTCTTTTATGGACGAAGTGAAAAACTCTTTGGAAACAGGAGATAATGTATATTTAAGAGGTTTCGGAAGCTTCATTATCAAAACGAGAGCGGAAAAAACCGGAAGAAATATTTCTAAAAATACAACAATCAAAATTCCTGCACACAACATTCCGGCTTTCAAACCTGCGAAAATATTTGTTGATGGAGTGAAAACGAATACAGAAGCAAAAAATTAACTATTTATTAATCACCAAACACTACATGTTATGCCAAGTGGTAAAAAAAGAAAAAGACATAAGGTAGCGACTCACAAACGTAAAAAGAGAGCGAGAGCTAACCGTCACAAAAAGAAAAAGTAGTTTAAAACTACTTTTTTCTTTTTACAATTAAAAAGTTCATTGAAATTTGGGTTAAGACAGCAGTTAACAGTTTTCAGGCAGCAGATACTTTCTGCAAACTAAAATCTGCAAACTGATATCTATAATCCAACCGGGTACAATACCTGTAAAAAATTGTTTAATCCATCTGTACAATTCAGCGATAAGGGATAAGGGACAAGGGATAAGTTTATTTAACTTTTGACTTTCGACTTTTGACTTTCGACTTAAACGTATGGATAAAAATGTACACATTTTGAACAAAGAACTAATTATCAGAACCAGTTCAGATGCCGTAGATTTTGCCTTATTAAAAGATGGAAAACTAATTGAATTACACAAAGAAGAAG
>NZ_CAMLMK010000029.1 GCF_946481155.1 uncultured Flavobacterium sp. | reverse complement strand
TTGAAGATCAACTCTTCTGTATGTTGGTTTTCCTCCCATGGAATCTGATTTAAAATCAGCACCTCCTTATAGTTGTTTTTAATTGCTCCAAAATCTGATACAAAAACATCATATCCTTTTTTCTTCCCTAGGATTGCAGTACCTACACCGCTTTCTCCTCCGCCTAAGACTACTAATCTCATATTATCTCAGTTTTAAGGATACCAGTGAAAAAATTGCCAGCAAAATGGCCACAATCCAGAATCGGGTTACGATTTTACTTTCGTGATAGCCTTTTTTCTGATAATGATGATGCAAAGGCGACATCAGTAATATTCTTCGGCCCTCGCCATATTTCTTTTTGGTGTACTTAAAGTAGGAAACCTGAAGCACGACTGACAAATTCTCTGCCAGGAAGATGCCGCACAATACCGGAATCAACAACTCTTTTCTTACTGCAATAGCTAAAACCGCAATAATTCCTCCGATGGTCAAACTTCCCGTATCTCCCATAAAAACAGTTGCAGGATATGTATTGTACCAAAGGAATCCAATGAGCGACCCTACAAAGGCCGCGATGTAGACCGTCATTTCTCCGGAATTGGGGATGTACATAATGTTCAGGTAATTCGAGAAAATGATGTTACCCGATACGAAGGCAAATATTCCGAGGGCGAGTACAGAAATGGCTGATGTCCCTGCAGCTAAACCGTCAATGCCGTCTGTTAAATTCGCTCCGTTGGAAACTGCTGTGATGATGAAAATCACTACCGGGATGAAAATCAGCCAGGCATAATCTTTGTAATTGTCACCTGTCCATGCCAATAATTCGGCGTAATCCATTTCGTTGTTTTTGAAGAAAGGAATGGTGGTTGCCGTAGACTTTTCTTCTTTGGCCATGGCAGAAATTGTTGTTCCTTCTTTAAAAATATTAGTCGTTGAAGTATCCGTTCTAACAGTTACCGCGGGGTGAAAATACAATACCGAACCTACGATAAGTCCTAATCCAACCTGACCGATAATCTTGAATCTTCCTTTTAAACCTTCTTTATCTTTCTTGAAAATTTTGATGTAATCGTCAATGAAACCAATCGTTCCCATCCATAGTGTGGTTACAATCAGCAACATCACGTAAATATTATCCAATTTTGCCAATAACAACACTGGAATTAATGTCGAAAAGATGATGATTAATCCCCCCATTGTAGGCGTTCCCGCTTTTTGCGTTTGTCCCTCAAGGCCTAATTCGCGAACGGTTTCGCCGATTTGCTGTCTTCTTAAATAGTTGATGATTCGCTTCCCGTAAATGGTTGAAATCATCAGTGATAAAATAATTGCTATTCCGGAACGGAAGGTGATATACTGGAAAACCCCTGTTCCCGGAACGTCAAGTGTTTTATGTAAATATTCGAATAAATAATACAGCATATCTTATTTGTTTAGTTGTTCTAATAGTTCTTTTACAATCTTCATATCATCGAAATCGTGGCGAACGCCCTGAATCTCCTGATAAGTTTCGTGCCCTTTTCCGGCAATTAGTATGATGTCCCCGCTGCTTGCAAGTTGACAAGCCGTTTTAATAGCCTGTTTTCTATCGGGTATAGCGATGGTTTTTTTATGATTCTGAGGCGCTACACCTTGCTCCATATCGGCGATGATTGCCTCCGGTTCTTCGCTTCGTGGATTATCGGAAGTAAAAATGGCTTTGTCGCTCATTTCGGTAGCAATGCCGGCCATAATTGGTCTTTTTGCAGTATCCCTGTCGCCACCGCAGCCTACAACAGTAATCAATTGCTCGTTTCTGGTTCGGATGTCCTGGATTGTTTTTAGTACGTTTTCCAAAGCATCCGGTGTGTGTGCATAATCTACAATTGCCGTAATATTTGTATCAGAAACGATGAACTGGAATCTCCCCGAAACACTTTCCAACTCGCTCAGCAATCTTAGCGCTTCCAGGTTTTCTAATCCTAATTCCAAAGCAGTTGCATAAATTGCCAATAAATTATAAGCATTAAACGAACCGATCAAGCGCACCCACACTTCCTGATCGTTGATTTTCAGCAGCAAGCCTGACAATTGGTTTTCCAAAATCTGTGCGCGGAAATCGGCATAGGATTTTAGTGCATAAGTCAGTTTTTTTGCTCGGGTATTCTGAAGCATTACAGCTCCGTTTTTATCATCTATATTGGAGATCGCAAAAGCGGTTCTCGGCAAATTATCGAAGAACGATTTTTTTACGTCGCGGTATTCTGCAAAGGTTTCATGATAATCCAAGTGATCGTGTGACAGGTTGGTGAAAATTCCGCCAACGAAATGCAACCCCTCGGTTCTTTTCTGGTGAATCCCATGGGAGCTGACTTCCATAAAACAATATTCACAACCTTCTTCGGTCATTTCGTTTAGGTAATGATTTATCGTAAGCGAATCCGGTGTCGTGTGCGTCGCTTTATACTCGATATCGTCAACTAGAATTTTTACGGTGGAAAGCAATCCCACTTTATACCCTGCTTTCTTGAACATTTGATACAGAAGCGATGCGATGGTGGTTTTTCCGTTGGTTCCGGTAACGCCAACCAATTTTAAATTAGCAGACGGATTCCCATAGAAATTCGAAGCCATAAAGGCCAATGCCTTACTTGTATCTGAAACCTGGATATACGTAATCCCGCTAACAATCAGGCTGGGGAATATTTCACAAACAATAGTAGTAGCTCCAAGATTAATAGCTTTCTCAATAAAATCATGACCATCGGAAACAGTTCCTTTTATTGCAACGAACACATCATCCGAAACTATTTTTCTCGAATCAAACTCGATTTTGTTCACTTCAATTTCAGTCGAACCTTTAATCGCCTCAATGTTTACTTTGTATAATATGTCTTTTAAAATCATCACGATAATTCGATTGTTATGATTTGATTTTTGTTAAATCGTTGTCCGGGCTGAATGGATTGCTGCTTTACTTTTCCGATTCCGATAACTTTTACTTTCATACCGAAATTTTCCAATAACGCAATTGCGTCCATACCCGACATTCCTTTTACATTCGGCACAATGCTTTCTTTCTTTTGTACTTTATTGTAATAATCGGCATAGCTTTTCTCCTGATGCTTGATTTTTACTTTCAGTGTTTTGATCTCGTTGGTTGATGGCACATCGGTAAATATCTTTTGCGCGATTCTTTTGAAAACCGGGCCGGAAACGTCGGCGCCATAATATCCTGCCGCTACATTTGGCTTATGCACCACTACTACACAGGAATATTTCGGTTCATCTGCAGGGAAAAACCCAACGAAAGAAGAGGCGTAATACATTTTACCGTCGCCTTTGTTATAATCCACCTGAGCTGTTCCGGTTTTACCCGCCATGGAAAAATCTTTGGAATATAACTTCGAGCCTGTTCCTTTTTTCACCACATTTCCTAAGACTGCCTTTACTTTAGCCAAAGTTTCATCCGAACAGATTTTCGGATTGATTACTTCCTTGTCGTACTTTTTAATGGTTTTGTTCCATTCTTTAATTTCGCGTACGAATTGTGGTTTTACCATTTCCCCATTATTGGCAACCGCGTTGTACAGTGTCAACGTTTGCAATGGTGTCATGGAAACTCCGTATCCGAAAGCCATCCACGGAAGTGAAATTGCCGACCAGCTTTTCTCGCTTGGTTGCGGAATTCTTGGTTTCCCTTCCCCTTTAAAAGGCAATCCCAAAGGTTTATTTAATCCCATGGCATTGATTCGGTTAACGAATTCTTCCGGATTATCCTTATAGTTTTCATAGACAGCCTGTACTAAAACAGTGTTTGACGATAATTCAAAACCACGCGCTAAAGAAACTTTTCCATAACCGCCTTTGTGTGAATCGCGAACGTGTCTTCCTCTATAAGTAATATCACCGCCTTTGGAATCGTATACTTTGCTCGTATCTACTTTTTCATCATCCAGAAGCGCAATCAAGTCAACCAATTTGAAAGTTGAACCCGGTTCGTGTGATTCCGCTACGGCGTAATTTTCAGTTTCATAATAGTTGCCGCTAACCGCATCTCTTCCAAGATTTGAAATCGCTTTGACCTCACCGGTTTTGGTTTCCATTACTACTACGCAACCATGATCCGCAGAATAGTATTCCAATTGCTTCAGTAAAGCATGATGAGCGATATCCTGAATATAAACGTCGATTGTCGAAATGATATCGTAGCCGTCTCTTGGCTCAATTTCATTATTATCGCTGATAGGTTTCCATTGGTTTTTTGCGATTTTCTGCATTAAACGGCGACCGTCTTTTCCGTTCAGGTAGCTTCGGAAAGCCCATTCCATACCCTTTCCGTCATTTTTGCCGTCATCATACGTACGCTCGTAGCCAATTGTACGTGCTGCGATTTTCCCGATTGGATGTTCGCGTACGGTTTTCTGTTCGGTAATCATTCCGCCTTTATACGCCCCCAAATTGAAAAGCGGAAAACTCTTCATGCGCATGTATTCGGTGTAGCTTAATTTTCTTGCAATCAGTAAGTAACGGTTTTTGTGATTTCTTGCCGTTTTCAGTTCCCTTTGATAAAATCCGGATGGTTTTCCCAGTAGAACCGAAAGTGAATCCGCTAAGCCTTTTACGTTTTTCTCGAAATCTTCTCCTTTTGGCGCCATGGCATCAAAACGGATAGTATAATTGGGAATTGATGTTGCCAGCAAACTTCCGTCAGCAGAGTATACATTCCCTTTATTTGCTGGGATTACGAAATTCTTAACCGTTCTTTCTTTGGCTAATTGTCGGTAATGCTCCCCTTCCGACCATTGAATGTTGGTCAGTTTTACAGCAACGAAAATAGCCATCACGAAAATCGCGAAGGCTACCAAATAAATCCTGTAAGAGATATTTTTATTTTCTACTGCCATATCTTCTTGAGAATATTGCTTTCTTCTTCCTTAACTTTTATTTTCTGAGGCGGCACTGAGGATGGAAAAATCCCCTGTGGCTCCATTTTCTTTGAAATCGTCGATTCCATTTTGAGTTCCATGAGTTCCGAGCGTCGGTCCACAAATTCCGAACGCAGCTCTTTCACTTCATTAGTCAGTTCAGTGATCCTGTAATTCTTTTGTTCGTAGCGATGCGTATTGGCAATCATGATCATGGCCAGCAGAATCAGGAAAACGATGAACTTCCAGTTCTTCAACGCATCGTCGTCGATCAGGAATTTTGCTTTCAGTAAACTGTATACTCCGCCTTTCATGTTCTTATCTTTTTTCTGCTATTCGCAGTTTTGCGCTTCTTGCACGATTATTCACTTTGATTTCTGCATCCGATGGCACGATCAGTTTTCCGATTAATTTAAACGGCACTTCAAAACGTCCGAAGAAATCACGTTCCGGTTCGCCTTCAAACATCCCGTTTTTCATGAAACGCTTTACTAATCTGTCTTCTAAAGAATGATACGAAATCACGCTTAATCTTCCACCCGGTTTTAAAATTTCCAATGATTGCGTTAGAAATTCTTTCAGCACTTCCATTTCCTGATTTACCTCAATACGGATGGCCTGATAAATCTGCGCCAGTATTTTATTGCTTTTGTGTGCCGGTAAAAAACGCGACAGCACTTTTTTTAATTCTTCCGTGTTTTTGATCGGATGTTCTGCTCTTGCGTTTACAATTGCGGCAGCAAGACCTTTTGCAGTAGTCAGTTCACCGTAATCATTAAAGATTCTCCGCAACTCACTTTCGTCGTATTCATTTACCACATTATAAGCACTAATTGCATCATTCTGATTCATTCTCATGTCTAACTCTGCATCGAAACGGGTTGAGAATCCGCGTTCAGCCACATCAAACTGGTGTGAGGAAACGCCTAAATCCCCTAAAATCCCATCTACTTCTTTCACACCGTAAAAACGAAGAAACCTTTTGATGAAGCGGAAATTCTCATTGATTAAAGTAAAACGCTCATCATCGATAGCATTCGCCAAAGCATCCGCATCCTGATCGAAAGCGAATAATTTCCCGTTTGGCCCTAGCCGACTCATGATTTCACGGGAATGTCCTCCGCCGCCAAAAGTCACGTCTACATATATTCCGTCAGGCTTGATATCCAAACCATCCACTGTTTCTTTTAACAATACGGGATTATGATATTCCATTTTCATCTTCATTTAAATTACCCATCACCTCTTCAGCTAAATCTGCAAAATCCATATCATCTCCAGAAATCGATTGTTCATACAAATCCTTATCCCAGATTTCGATGATATTCACTTTTGAAGTCAACACTAAATCTTTTGAAATTCCAGCAAAATCGATCAAATCTTTTGTGATTAATAATCGACCCGCATCATCGACATCCACCATCTTCACGCCTGCCATAAATTTTCGGATGAAGTCGTTATTCTTTTTTACAAATCGATTCAGCTTGTTGATTTTCAGCATCATTACATCCCATTCCGATTTCGGCCAAAGCTCGACACATTTATCAAAAACAGAGCGTTTCAACACAAAACCGCTCTCCAAAGAAGGCAATTGCTTCTTCAGCGGCGCAGGCATCATCAGCCTTCCTTTTGCATCGATCTTACACTCGTATGTCCCGATAATATTTGTCAATTCGAACGGATTTTGAAATGATTTATAGCAAAAGTATGGATTTTTTTACCACTTTTTACCACAAATTACCACTTTGTTGATAAGTTTTTACACTCGTACGGGAAAACGTAAGAAAATCTGTTAAATATCTCATTCTTAATATTTAGCGATAGTTTAAGGTTTTAAAAGAAAGTCAAAAAAATATTCAAAAAACGAGGTGATTTTTTGCTATTTCTTAGCAAATCCGAAAAAGAAAATTTTCAGAAACCGAAATGAATCCGAAAATGAATATTGTTGATAATTAGCCTGTTATTCAAAATTTCAGTTTTAATAAGAAACTATTTTCGATTTTCATTCCGAACACTTCCTATTTATGGAGAAAGTCATATATTTGTCTGATATTGATATTGGATAATTATACACCAAAAACACATGTTTATAAAAGAAGGCAAATACCGATATTTTGAAGCCGGGGAAGGCACGCCTATCATTATTTTACACGGACTTATGGGAGGTTTAAGCAACTTTGAAGGCGTTGCAGATTTCTTTCCGAAACACGGGTACAAAGTGGTGATTCCTGAATTACCGTTATATACCAACAATATTTTAAAAACGAATGTTAAGGCTTTTTCAAAATTTGTAAAAGACTTCATCACCTATAAAGAATACGATAAAGTTGTTTTGCTTGGAAATTCCCTTGGCGGACATATTGCCTTGTACCATACTAAAATGTATCCTGAGAAAATTGCCGGACTGGTAATCACAGGAAGTTCAGGTCTGTATGAAAGCGCAATGGGAGAAAGCTATCCTAAGCGTGGCGATTATGAGTATATCCGTAAAAAAGCGGAAGATGTTTTCTATGATCCGGCGGTTGCTACCAAAGAGATTGTAGATGATGTGTATGCTACAGTGAATGACCGGATCAAGCTGATAAAAACGCTTACGATTGCTAAGAGTGCCATTCGTCATAACATGGCGAAAGATTTGCCAAAAATGACCACGCCTACCTGTATCATCTGGGGAAAAAACGACAAAGTTACGCCGCCGGATGTTGCTGAAGAATTCAACAGATTATTACCCAACTCCGATTTACACTGGATCGACAAATGTGGCCATGCCGCTATGATGGAACGTCCGGAAGAATTCAACCAGTTAATGTTTGAATGGCTAAAAAAATCGAATATATAATAGCAAAAAGTTACAGGCAACTGTAACTTTTTAAATTTAAGACACTATGAAAATCAATACCGCCGAATTTATCATCAGTAATTCCGAAGTGAGCAAATGCCCGAAAGAACCGCTTCCCGAATATGCTTTTATCGGCCGCTCCAATGTGGGAAAATCGTCATTAATCAACATGCTGACGAACCATAAAAATTTGGCGAAAACCTCGGGAAGACCCGGAAAAACGCAATTGATCAATCATTTCAAGATTAACAGCAACTGGTTTCTGGTCGATTTGCCAGGGTACGGTTATGCTCGCGTTTCTAAAAAGACGAAAGAGGTTTTTCAAAAGTTTATTACGGATTATTTCGAAACAAGAGAACAATTAGTCTGCGCATTTGTATTGATTGACATCCGATTGGAAGCACAGAAAATCGATTTGGAATTCATTACCTATTTAGGAGAAACTGAAGTCCCGTTCTGTATTGTTTTCACCAAAGCCGATAAAATCAGTCGGGGAAAAATCGACCAGCATGTGGCCGCCTACAGAAAACAACTGTTAGCCAACAACTGGGAAGAAATGCCACAGTATTTTGTAACCTCCTCCACGGAAGGAAACGGAAGAGAGGAACTCCTGGAATTTATTGATGGCGTAAATCAGGAAGTGTTTAAAAACAATGGATTGTAAAATTTTCGCATAAAAAAACCACGAATTCACAAATTTTCAATCAATAAATTCGTGAATTCGCGGCTAATTACCAGAAACAGCAAGCCTGTTTATTTGTTTAATTCCAGTTTTTCAGCAAAATAATCGCAGAAATCTTTCATGGTTGCAGTCATTTTTTCGTCTTCCGTAGCGCGATGGAAGGTATCAGCCATTGCCACCAAGGTCTGATGAAAAAATACTTTCATTTCATCAACCGGCATGTCTTTAGTCCATAAATCGATACGCAAGGTTTCCTGGGCTTTGCTGTCCCAGATGGAAAGCAGCATCGCTTTGGCTTCTTCGGCATTTATCCCGCCATCCTGTGCCGTCCATTTTATTTTTTCAGGAACTCTGTTTTCGTCTAATTCGACTGTAAGTTTTATTTCAGATTTGATTGTTTTCGACATTATTTCTTTGGTTTGTATTTTGAGTTATCGAAGATTTCTTTTGCATCCATCGCCAGCATTTTCTGCAGGGTGACATCATTGTTTTCCATATAGGAACGAACGATCATCCAACCCAGCCACTGCCCGACTCTTCCCGGAGATTCGTTGTCAATCTCAAGGTAGAATTTAGAATATGGCCCTACAGAAACGAAACGCTGCATCAGCTTCGCATCTGTATCGTAAAGCAGCTTGTTGTTGATGAAATACTTCCACATTTCGCTTTCGTTTTGCTGGCACCAAAGCAATTGTTCTTCAGTGTATTCAATTTTAGCTGCATCAGCAGCATCTGGCAACAGCATGTCTTTCATGTACAATTCCTTACCGAAGTAAATCATCTGTGCTAATAATGTTCTGTCTTTTGGCGGAGCGATTTTGCCCTGCGAAAAACTGCTTACAAGATCCGGCATCATCTGCGAAGGCTCAAATCCCTGACGCAAATATTTCGGGAAACCTTCATAAAAACGATGGTCTCTTCCCAAATAAGTATCCAACGAAAGTAACACCAGGCTATCCGCATAAATTGCTTTAGCATCGGTATCCACTTCTGAAATCAGGGTAATCACTTTCGGTGTTTTGTATTCCGGATAATAGACTTGAATACGTTTAAATAACTGCTCTAAACCATCTTCAAAAGCGGCATTGTTGGGATATTTCTTTTTAACCTCCCCGTATAATTCGCGCAAAAGCGGGTTTTTAAGCTTGTTGGTCCAAACCGTATCGGCATTTCCCTGCGGAAAGAAAAACGGATATTTATTTTTCAGCTGCGGTAAATCATCCGGAGTCGATTCGTAGAAAAGCCTGTCAAAACGGACGATTTCCATCTTTACCGGAATGGCATCGGCGGCTTCAGTCACTTTATCTTCTTTTTTGCAGGAAGTCGCCAAAACTGCAAAAACTGCAAGTAACAAATACTTCTTCATATATTTTCTGTCAAAATTTTATACTTTTATAGCTTGTAAATCCGGCGCAAATATACGCCACAGTTTTTTAAAATCTTCATAATTATTATGGCAAACTCAAACACATTTCAGGCCGATAAAATCAACACTCATATTGTTCATTGGTTGCGCGATTATGCATCAAACGCAAAAGTAAAAGGTTTTGTTGTGGGGATTTCGGGCGGAATTGATTCGGCACTGACTTCTACGCTTTGCGCCCAAACCGGTTTACCGACATTGTGTGTGGAAATGCCAATTCATCAGGCACACAATCAAGTTTCCCGCGGAAAGGAACATATCGAGCAATTGAAAAAACGTTTCTCAAATGTTTCCAGTGCTGTAGCGGATCTGACTCCGGTTTTTGAAGAATTTAAGACAGAAGTCCCAACCTCTGAAAATGACGCCATCCTGAACCTAACCTTAGCCAATACCCGTGCACGTCTGCGCATGACTACGCTTTATTATTTTGCCGGACTTCATAGCGCTTTAGTAGCGGGAACGGGAAATAAAGTGGAAGATTTTGGTGTAGGCTTTTTTACAAAATATGGCGATGGCGGTGTAGATGTCAGTCCGATTGCGGATTTAGTAAAAAGTGAGGTCCGATTGCTGGCACAATATTTAGAAGTGCCCGGAAGTATCATTGTTGCGAAACCTACTGACGGACTTTTTGGCGACGATCGAAGCGATGAAGATCAGTTGGGCGCAAGTTATGATGAATTGGAAGCCGCGATGAAAGCTTTTGAAGCAAAAAAAACGGCGCATGATTTTACGGGACGTGAGAAAGAAGTCTTCATAATTTACTCGCATTTACACGCGATTAACCAGCATAAAATGAAGCCAATTCCGGTCTGCCACATCCCAAATGAATTGAAATAAATTTCTTTCATTGAATATCAGTACTTTATATTTTTTTTTATTAACTTTACAGATAATTACTATTAAAAGTTGAAAAAATGATAAAAGTGTGTTTAGCCGACAATCATCCAGTAGTTCAGTTTGGAGTGAAGTCTTATTTTAAGGACAATCCGAACATAAGTCTGGTTGGTGTCGTTAGTAATTTGGACGATTTGGACGAAATACTAAAAAAGAAATCTTTGGATGTTGTAGTTCTGGACTTAGAACTGGAAGGACTAACCAGCATTAATGTGGTTAAATCTTTAATTAGAGATTATTCCGATACAAAAATTGTTGTTTTCACCAATTTAGGAGAACAAATTTACGCGCCCAATGCTTTAAAAGCCGGGATTTCAGCATATATTCACAAAAACTCAAGACTTGAGGATTTAGAAAGCGCTATTAAAAAAGTACACGATGGCGCCGTAATTTTCAGCGACGCTGTGAAGAAAAACCTGGCTTTGCTTAACAAAGGGAAAAAATCGGACCGACTGTACCGAAAACTATCTTCGCGTGAAATTGAGGTTTTGCGCTACCTGAGTGACGGAAAGAAAAATAAAGAGATTGCAAAATTGCTTACGTTAAACGAAAAAACCATCAGTACGTATAAACTGCGTTTGCTTACTAAACTGCATGTAACGAATCTGGTAGATTTGGTAAACAAGGCAAAAACGCTTGAGATCGTTTAACTGTAACGCGAAAGCACTCTTCCCAATTTAGAAGAAAAAGAATTAATCAGTGTGTAATAATCCATAGCTGCGGACAATATTTCCGAGTTATCCGATTCGGGTTCATTAGAAATACTGTTCTTTAATTCACTGATAATTTTATCCACTAAAAACCAACGTAAAGTCAGTATCGTTTCTGAAACATATTGACTTATCGTTTGGTTTTTTTGTTTTACGACGATTTGCTTAGACTCCCAGTTATGAAGGACTTCGCGTTCTTCTTCCATAAGAATATGCGTAACTTCCTGTGCCAATTCCGGCTCCAGGCGCATTAAATATTGCTCGAGCTCGAAAGTCTCATGCTGATTGAAATAGTTGATCAGATTATTATAAATCGCCCTGAACAAAGGGTTCGCCAATTCCACCTCATCTTCCTGTAAACTAAGATAAATACGTTGGTAAACTTTACTCATGCTCATCTCTTTCACCTCAACAGCCTCGCCCTCCTCATTGGCTTTTAGCAACACATCCTCAAATTCTTCTTCAACGGTTCCGTAAAGCAAAAGGATTTCAATGATTTTGCGTTCCAGCTCGTATTGCACATCTACTGATGCCGCAACTGCTTCCGGTGTATCCTTGACAACCTCGAAAGCTTTTTGCTCGGTTTTTTGCTTCTTGCCTGCTTCGTGAATGTCTTTCTGAACAAGTTGTGCCAGTGTATTGAACAAAACTTCTTCAGAAATATCCATGATTCGGGAACATTCCTGAACGTATATCTCGCGCTTGATTTTATCCGGGATTTTGGAAATACTTGTCACCATATCGCGAATCAGTTCCGCTTTCTTTATCGGATCGTTTTTGGCTTCCTTCATTAATAACGATGCTTTGAACTGTATGAAGTCCATTGCGGTGTCATTTAGATAAGCTACCAGATCATCATATGGTGTTTTCTTTGCAAAACTATCAGGGTCTTCCCCATCCGGGAATGTACAAACCTTTACGTTCATCCCTTCTTCCAGAATCAAATCGATTCCGCGAAGAGAAGCACGAAGTCCTGCTGCGTCACCGTCAAAAAGAACGGTGATATTTTTTGTAAGTCGGTTTACCAATCGGATTTGGTCGGGCGTCAAAGCCGTTCCGGAAGAAGCCACTACGTTTTCAATTCCGGCCTGGTGCATTTGGATCACATCGGTATAACCTTCCACCAAAAAGCAATTATCCTGTTTGGCGATAGCTTGCTTGGCATAATAAATTCCGTAAAGAACTTTGCTTTTATGATAGATTTCGCTTTCCGGCGAATTGACGTATTTCGCTGCTTTTTTATCATTAGTTAATATACGTCCGCCAAAACCAAGTACGCGTCCTGACATACTAAGAATCGGGAACATCACGCGGCCTTTGAAGCGGTCGAATTGCTTGTCCTCTTTTACGATGGTAAGTCCGGTTTTATCTAAATAATCAAGCTTATACCCCTTACCTAAAGCTTCCATGGTGAAAGCATCCCAGGCTTCGGGAGAATAGCCCAATCCGAATTTCTCGATGGTATCTTTTGTGAATCCGCGCTCTTTGAAATAGGAATAGCCAATTGCTTTCCCTTCATCGGTATTCATTAAAGTGCTGTGGAAATATTTCTGTGCAAATTCTGAAACCAGGTACATACTTTCCTTTTCATTGGCTTCTGCCTTGTCCTCATCGGTCTGCTCCGTTTCTTCGATTTCGATATTGTATTTCCGTGCGAGATAGCGAATCGCTTCCGGATAGGAGAAATGCTCGTGTTCCATAATGAACGTTACTGCATTTCCGCCCTTACCTGAACTAAAATCTTTCCAAATTTGTTTTACCGGCGATACCATGAACGAAGGTGACTTCTCGTTTGAGAACGGACTTAATCCTTTCAGGTTACTTCCGGCGCGTTTCAACTGAACGAAATCGCCAATAACCTCCTCGACACGAGCAGTTTCAAAAACAGTTTCTATGGTATTCTGTGAAATCAAATTTTTCGGAAAGTTTGAAAGTTGGAAAGTGCCAAAGTTACAAAGTTTTGGAAATAATTAACCCTTTCCGGTGGCAAATCGGAAAGGGTTAAAAAACGTATTAATAACTAAACAAATTTAATTCCAGTCGAAGCGCAATCCTAAGGAAACATTATTTTGTTTTATAGGATTGTCTTTAAACAATGGGTTCAAATCGTACTTTAAATATAAACTCGTTTGTTTGTATCCAAAATAAGTACTAAGCCCATAGTTCCAATCGTTGACATTCCAGTCGCCTTTTTGCCTTTCTTTGATTCTGTAACCGTCTGCTTTATAAGAAAGGAATTGCTTTGAGTTGGTATTATATCCTGCAAATCCACCCACTCCAAAACGAAAACCACTATGTGATTTATAATGAGTTTTTCCGTCTTTGGTTGTTTTTTTAGAAAAATCGAATTCCAAATGCACCGGAATGGTAAAATAAACATTTTTAAAATAGGAGTCTCTCTTACGCAATTCAACTGGGTACGTTTCTAAAACCGTTTCTTTTCCATTATCTACAAAATAGCGATTGTCGGTAGGAGCTAAATAATTGTACATAAAGGAGAAACCGTACTTCAAATGTGCAACGCTTCCAAATTTACCCAATCGGGTTCTCTGGGTTATACCCCATTCGAAAAAAGAGGAACGCATATAATAAAAATCCGAATTCGCTACTGAACCATTAGTAATTAAATTATTAAACCCTGTAGCTATCACAAATTGACTGGTAGTTCTTCGCTCCATTCCAGGCTCTTTTTCCGAAGCTAGAAATCTGATAATAAAATGTCTTCCCTTTGTTTTGGTCGTATCCGAGATTTTCCCGTCTACTTTTTCCAGCACCAGATCATTTAGCTTGGCTTGCTCTATTGCAACTCTGTCTTCAATTTTCTTCGCCTGAACTGTTGCCGCGTCGATTTTCATTTTATCAGCCTCTGCTTGCGTTAGGTTTCCGTTTTCGAGTTGTCTATTGATCGTCTCCACCTGCTCTTTTAAAGCTTGTTTCTCCTCTTTGGTGATGTTCTCAATGTTCTGGGCAATTGTTTTTGCACGTTGCTCAAACGTTTCCTGCGCCGTTATTTTGCTCACAAAAAAGCATAGCGACACTACTACATAAAAAATAATTTTCTGCATAATTTAAAATTTAACTGTTCGATTTTTGATTGTTATTCGTAATTCCTATTGGCCACGGCCGTTTTCACTGTTTTGAAGTTGCGGTTTAATTTCTGAAGTGTTGTTTCCCGGAATTCCTGATTCAGTTCCCCTTCCACAGTGGAAAGTAATGAGTTCACGTTTACTTTTACCTGAGGTTTTTCCTTTGGTTTTGCTATTGCTACTAAAGATTGTTCCGTAATAATTGGCGCTTTTTCAACTTTATCAGCATTCTGAATTTCAGCTGTTTTTTGAGGAACGGTTGCTGCGACTTCTTCCTTTATAACCTGCTTCTGAAAATCGGTTATTTTGTTTAGGACCGATTTTCTTGTTGTCACTTTCTTAACTGCTGATACTGTTTCAGCAACGACTTCTTTCTGATTAGTTTCAGGAATTTGCAGTTTGTTTATACTATTCGAATTCTCTTTGTTTGTTATGGTTTCATCCGATTTTACAACCGTGTTATTATTCAACTGTATTTCCTGATTTGGTTTTTCCTGCTGGAACAGAAACAAGCCTACCGAGAAAAAAATCGCAATCCCTGCCGCAAGATATAACCAGCGGTAATTTCGCTTGGGCGCACTTTTCTCGGCCACCGAAAGCATTGCATCCAGCCTGTCCCAAGCTGCTCCTGTGGGCTGGATCTCCCTTGCATTCAACTTCTTTCTGAAGTCTTCTTCCATTTTATTCGGTTCCATACTCATAATTTTTTAGTTTGGCGATTTGGCTTTGCAGCATTTTTCGTGCGTGCGATAATTGTGATTTTGATGTGCCTTCACTGATGTTCAGCATTTCTGCGATTTCCTGATGTTTATAGCCTTCGATTGCATAGAGGTTGAAAACCATTCGGTAGCCGTCAGGCAGATGGTCGATCAAAAACTGAATATCTTCAACCGAAAACTGGCTTTCTATATTATTAGCCCTTTCTTCAAAGAAATTCTCGTCTTCCGTAAACTTTACCTGCTTCTGAACCCGAAGAAAGGAAATGCACTCGTTGACCATTATGCGCCTGATCCATCCTTCAAAACTGCCTTTGTGTTCAAATGCCTTCAGGTTTCCGAAGACTTTCATAAAAGCAGTGATCATAATATCTTCGGCCTGATGCAGATCTTTAATGTATTGTCGGCATACACTTAACATCTTTGGAGAAAACTGCGAATAGATCTTATGTTGTGCATGCCGGTTGTTTTCGACAGCCAACTGTATGATTTCTTTTTCGTCCTGATGTAAGTTTATTACCTTCATTAAAATTTAATTTTCGAAATCAGCATCAATAATAATAACCGACTTCTATTAGCATAGACGATTGAAGTTGAAAAAGGGTTGCATGATGATGAAAAAAAATTATATTTTTCGTTCAATCACGTAATTTACCATTAAGGTAAGGGAATCTTTATATTGGGATTCGGGGAAATTTTCAAGAAGTAAAAGTGCTTCTTGTTGGAACGCGATCATTTTCTTTTCGGCGTAGGCCAATCCGTTTTTGTCTTTTACGAATTGAATTACCTCACGAACGCGTTTTTTGTCTTTGTTGTGGTTTTTGATGGAGTTGATACACCAGCTTTTTTCTTTGGAAGTACAGTTGTTCAATGCATAAATAAGCGGCAGGGTCATTTTCTGTTCTTTGATGTCGATGCCTGTCGGTTTTCCGATGGCATCATCGGTATAATCGAACAAATCGTCTTTGATCTGAAACGCCATTCCAATCAACTCCCCGAATTTACGCATGCGCTTAATAACCTCAATATCTTCCGGTTTAACAGCACAAGCACCCAAAGAGCAGCATGCAGCAATCAAAGTTGCGGTTTTCTGACGGATGATTTCGTAATAGACATCTTCTGTAATATCTAGGCGGCGTGCCTTTTCAATCTGAAGTAATTCGCCCTCGCTCATTTCCCGAACGGCAACCGAAATAATTTTCAGCAGATCGAAATCATTATTATCTATGGAAAGCAGTAATCCTTTAGAAAGCAGGTAATCCCCAACGAGCACTGCAATTTTATTTTTCCATAAGGCATTGATAGAGAAAAACCCGCGGCGTTTGTTACTATCATCCACAACGTCATCGTGTACCAAGGTTGCTGTGTGGATTAATTCGATTACAGCAGCGCCTCTGTAGGTTCGCTCATTGACAGTTCCGCCTGAAATCATTTTGGCTGTAAGAAAAACAAACATCGGACGCATCTGCTTTCCCTTTCGGTTGACGATGTAATGCGTGATACGGTTTAAGAGCGCCACTTTAGAAGACATGGAGTCGCTGAACTTTGTTTCGAAAAGTTCCATTTCTTCACTAATGGGCTGCTTTATTTGCTCTACAATTTTCATCTTCAGACTTTATTTTCCATAGGAATAAGATGAAACCCGCGTTCAACACTTCCCAAATAAAAACAAATATAAACTGTGGCTCGTTTCATTGGATTCAAAGATACAATTCTCAGCGAAATAAAAAATATTGTTTTTCCGTTAAACCTTTTTAACTTTCTGTCATCTAACAGATAACCTTAAAAACCTAAATTATGAAAACAAGCACCTTTTTTAAGTCAATTGCCCTGATTGCAACTTTTGCTTTTCTAAGCTGTGAAGATGACACTTCTCCCGATTCAGGAACCTTAACAAGTGAGGACGTTAGTGTAAATGTCAAAATGGATGCTATTTCCAATGACATTTCTGAAATCGCCGAAGACCAGTTGGATCAGCAAAGTACTGCCAGAATGAACCATCCTTCCATCCTTCCGGAGTGTGCAACCGTAACAACAGTAGTGAGTGGAAATACATGGACACGAACCATCGATTTTGGGACTACAGGTTGTGAATATCATAATGGCGCCATGTTGAGAGGCCAGATTATTATCAGCGGAAGTACCGATTTTAATCAATCGCCTTATGTCTGGACGTATAACTTCAGTAATTTTTATTATAACAACATCCTGGTTCAGGGAACGAAAACACTTTCCAGAACGGTTCAGGCTACGAATTATCTTTCCACGCCGCACCCTGTAGTTGTTATTGATTTGGATCTCACCATTACCTTCCCAAACGGAAATGTATACGACAGAACCGGAACAAGAACAAGGGAATTAGTAGAGGGTTATGACACACCGCTTATTTTCTTAGATAATGTTTATCTGATTACGGGAAGCTGGTTAACGGCGGGAGCACATTCTTCACATCTATCCACTATTGACAGCAATCATCCGTTTAGAGTGGAAATTGACTGCCATTACAAATTAGTTTCCGGTATTCTTACCATTGCAAGAAACAACCACACTGCAGTTTTAGATTACGGAACGGGAACTTGCGATAACAACGCGACCATTTCCATAGATGGCGGCACACCGGTTCCTTTTACTTTTGGAAATTAATTCAATACTAAAAAATAAAAAGTCCCCGCCGCGGTGGGGACTTTTTTTATGCTTCTTTGTTTGCTAACTGACCGCAGGCAGCATCAATATCTTTTCCGCGGCTTCGACGTACTTTTACAACGATGTCGTTTTGTTCTAAAGCTATAATATAATTTTCAATGGCTTGCTGTGAGGCTTGCTGGAAATGTCCGTCATCAATCGGATTGTATTCGATCAGGTTGACTTTGCACGGTACATATTTGCAGAATTTCACCAAGGCGTCAATTGATTTTTTATCGTCATTGATTCCTTTCCACACTACATATTCATAGGTAATCTTGCTTTTGGTTTTCTTGTACCAATATTCTAAAGCTTCACGCAATCCGGTTAGTGGAAAATCTTTGGTAAACGGCATAATTTCATTCCGGATTTCCTCAATTGCAGAATGCAGGGAAACGGCTAATTTGAATTTCACCTCATCATCCGCCATTTTCTTAATCATTTTGGAAACACCCGAAGTAGAAACCGTAATTCGCTTTGGGGACATTCCTAAACCTTCCGGAGAAGTAATCTTGTCGATTGCCTTCATTACGTTAGGATAGTTCATCAGCGGCTCTCCCATACCCATAAAAACGATATTGGATAATGGTCGGTCATAATACAAACGGCTTTCGCTGTCAATCGCTGCCACCTGATCGTAGATTTCATCCGGGTTCAGGTTACGCATACGTTTCAAACGGGCGGTTGCGCAGAAATTACAATCTAAACTGCAACCTACCTGACTGGAAACACAGGCCGTGGTTCGGGTATTAGTTGGAATCAAAACCGATTCCACAATTAAGTCATCATGAAGGCGAACGGCATTTTTCACGGTACCGTCTGAACTGCGCTGCATCGTATCCACCTTAATGTGATTGATAACGAAATTCGTCTCCAGCATTTCCCGCGTATGTTTCGACAGATTGGTCATGTCCTCAAACTTATGTGCGCGTTTGCTCCACAGCCATTCATAGACCTGATTACCGCGAAACGCTTTGTCGCCATTGGCTACAAAAAAATCACGCAGTTGCTCTTTAGTTAATGCCCTTATGTCTTTTTTCTCCGTTTGCATGGCGCAAAGTTAATTACAATTTGTGGAATAGGTTGTTACGATATTTGTAATTTTGTAAAAAATCAGAATATGCACTTTATATCCGAAGCTTTAGAAGATTATGTAGCAATGCATTCCGAAAACGAACCGGAATTATTAGCCCGACTAAACAAAGAAACCCATCAGAAAATATTGCAGCCGAGAATGTTGAGCGGTCATTTCCAGGGACGTTTCCTGAGCATGATTTCCAAATTGACGCGACCAACAACCATTCTTGAAATTGGCACTTACACCGGTTATGCAGCCTTATGCTTGGCGGAAGGTTTAGCCGAAAATGGAACACTGGATACTATAGATAATAATGAAGAGCTATTTGATTTTCAGAGAAAATATTTTGATGAATCTAAATGGGCAGGGCAAATTCATCAGCATTTAGGCAATGCTTTGGAAATTATACCTGCGATAAATAAAAAATTCGATTTGGTTTTTATTGATGCCGATAAAGATAATTATATCAATTATTTCAACATGATTGTCCCGATGATGAACAAAGGCGGACTGATTTTATCCGACAATGTTTTATGGAGCGGAAAAGTGCTGGAAGAAGTAAAAGCCAATGACAAAAGCACAAAAGTATTGCTGGAATACAACGAAATTCTTAAGAACGACCCGAGAGTAGAAACAGTTTTATTACCGATTCGAGACGGCTTGACCATGAGCAGAGTAGTATAAAAATAAAAAATCCCGAAGCTTCGGGATTTTTTTATAGGACGTGGGGAAAGTATTTTTTCCTCAAAATAAGATACAATTTTGAAAAAACCAATCCGGTTAATGCGCCAAAAAGGTATCCGGAGAGAATATCACTCGGGAAATGCAGGCCAAGATAAATTCGGCTATACGCGAATATCAGCGGAAACAAAAACAGCAGAAAAGCGTATTTATAATATTTTTTCAGGATCAGAAATACAAAAACCGTTGCGGCCATTGAATTAGCGGCATGTCCTGAAAAATAACTGAAAGTGGCGCTTGATTTAACGATTCTGATGGTGCAGTTTATTTCCTCGTCGTTACATGGTCGTAAACGCAGTATATTATTTTTCACCAAATTCGTGAACTGATCGCAAAACGTAATCATTGCTGCAATACAAATCAGGATCAGCAGCAGGTTTTTCCAGCCTACTTTCTTCCACAATAAATAAAATACAAACAGGAAAAGAGGTGTCCAATGCAATTGTTTGGTAATAAACAGCCAAAAACCATCGTATTGTTCCGATCCCAATCCGTTTAAGAAAACAAAAAGCTGCTTGTCTAACTGAATGATTTTTTCCAAGATTACAGTTGGCGTTTAATAGGTCCGGTCATGTCTTCGATTTCTTCTTTGGCTTTGTCGATTTCTTTGGTGATATCCGAAGTCATATCCAGTTGGTTCATTGGATTTAAATCGTTCAGGCCATTCGCTTCGGCACTTTTCTGAATTTCGTTTTTAATATCGTTGGTCGCGTTTTTAAGCTGCGCCATCCCTTTACCTAAAGTACGTGCAATATCAGGGATCTTATCCGATCCGAACAACATCAGTGCTACCAATATGATGAAGAAAATCTCTCCGCCTCCAATTCCGAACATGATTTTATAGTTACAAGTTGTAAAGCTGCAAAGTTACAAAGTTTTCGCCTTGAATATGTTATTAAAAACCAAAAAGACCATCTTATCAGATGGTCTTCGTAATTATTTTGTGTTTTGAGAAAGCTCGTCAAATTTTGATTTCACTTCTTCTTTTGGCCAAACATTATTGGTTACGTCGATATCGGCAGTTTCCAGTTTCGGATCCAGCTGAATTTTCTTAATCGGCTTCTCTGTTGCGAAAACACGTTTTGCCGTGTCATTCCCTTTTCTCCAGATCTGAACCGGGAAATGATGGTTCTCCTTTGTTCCGTCTTCGAACTGCAATTCCACGATTACCGGCATCATCATTCCGCCCGGCTTGTCGAATTCCACTTCGTAGAAATATTTCGGCTGTTTTAAGTCTTTCTTTTCCTCTGCGGAAAGTTTGCCAACATATTCATTAAGCGTTTTCACCTCTTGAATATTCATTGGTTTTTTCATTTCCGGTTTGAAATCTTCCGCTTTGTCTGAAACCATGTATACCATTGGCTCTCCGGAATTGATCTTTCTGCCTCTTCTGTTGAATTGCTCTTTCACTTCTTTCGAAGGATCTTCAGTCACGAAATACTGCTTCACTTCCTTGATACCCATGTCTACATAATCCGTAGAATAGAACCAGCCTCTCCAGAACCAATCCAAATCTACCGCAGACGCGTCTTCCATAGTTCTGAAGAAATCTTCCGGTGTCGGATGCTTGAATTTCCAGCGCTGTGCGTAAGTTCTGAAAGCGTGGTCAAACAAATCGTGACCCATAATCGTTTCACGAAGAATATTCAAACCTGTTGCCGGCTTGGAATAACCGTTAGCACCGAAGTTGTAAATTGTTTCTGAATTCGACATAATAGGCTCCAGGAATTTCTGGTCACCGCTCATGTAAGGCACAATCTTAGCGGCTGGACCACGGCTTGACGGGAAGTTTTTATCCCAGCTTTGTTCCGTTAAATATTCAAGAAAAGTATTTAAACCTTCGTCCATCCAGGTCCATTGGCGCTCATCGGAGTTTACGATCATCGGGAAGAAATTGTGTCCTACTTCATGGATGATTACGCCCATCATACCGTATTTTGTACGATCGCTTACGAAACCTTTTTCATCCGGACGGCCGTAATTCCAGCAAATCATCGGATATTCCATTCCCTGGTCTTCTGCAGAGATCGAAATCGCCTTAGGATAAGGGTAATCGAATGTATATTTTGAATACGTTTTTAAAGTATGTGCAACAACTCTCGTGGAATAATCCCCCCATAGTGGATTAGCTTCCGGAGGATAGCACGAAATCGCCATTACTGTTTTTCCGTTCTCTAGTTTCACGGCCATACCATCATAAATGAATTTTCTTGAGGTAGAGAATCCGAAATCACGAACATTGGTTGCCTTGAATTTCCAGGTTTTCTTTTGGTTTGAGAATCCTTTTGACGCCGCTTCGGCTTCAGCCTGGGTAACAATTACCACTGGTTTGTCGTATGTTTTTTCAGCTAATTCGTATCGCTTAACCTGCTCAGCAGTATAGACTTCGCTTCTGTTTTGTAATACGCCAGTCCCTTCCATTACGTGATCTGCGGGAACCGTAATATTCACTTCATAATTTCCGAACGGCAAGGCAAACTCTCCTGATCCCCAAAACTGCATGTTCTGCCATCCTTCCACATCATTGTAAACTGCCATTCTTGGGTAGAATTGTGCGATTACATATAGATTATTTCCGTCTTTATCAAAATGTTCGTATCCGGAACGTCCTCCTTCAACCATATAATTATTGATATTGTACCACCATTTCACAGAGAATGAAACTTTCTCTCCTGTTTTTAACGGTTTGTCCAAATCGATACGCATCATCGTTTGATTGATGGTATACTTCATCGGTTTTCCTTTAGCATCGTTAACATACTCGATGTTAAAACCACCGTCAAATTTAGGCTGCATGAACTGTCTCGAGAAATCACCCGTACCCATGGCGCCGCTTATTCTTTGGCTTTGTACTAAAGGAGATTGCCCGTCTTTTTTCTTTTCGTTCTGATCCAGTTGTACCCAAAGATAGGTTAGTGTTTCAGGCGAATTGTTATGATAGGTTACGGTTTCTTTTCCGTACATTTTTGTGTTTTTGTCGTCCAGCTCAAGATCGATTTTATAATCGGCCTGTTGCTGATAATAGGCAGGTCCCGGTGCTCCGGAGGCCGTTCTATACGAATTTGGCGTTGCCATTTCGCGGTACATCTGACTGAATTTATTCGTGTCATAATGCCCCGATTCGCGTTTTTTCTCTGTAGGTTTAGTTTCCTGTGCTAAGGCAATAAAAGGGATTGCTAAAGCAACTAACGAAAAAACTGAAACTGATTTTTTCATACTCTATATTGTTTTGTTTTTGGGTCTACTCTAATTCCACTTCACCTTCGGGCTCACTGTCGGTTAATAAAAGGCTTTTTTTAGCGCCATTGATATTAGTGTGCACTATATTTTGCTGTTCGGGATAAAGTTCGGTTAAAATAGAATTGTATATTTCCACGGAAGAAATTTTTTCGGGTACAGACGCCTTTAAATAGAAAATGAAGACATTGTCCTCGGTTTCCTTTCCTAAAAATTTCAGGCTTTTAGTTGCTTTGTTGACTTTAATCTGCAGTTTTTCTTCCAGATAGCTTTTGATAAAATCATTAGCTTCACCGATTTCCTTTGGCGTGGCCAGATACATTTTCTTTTTGTATTTGCGTTCCAGCGCTTTTTCAAAATCGTCAATAAAGATGCGGGCGGTTACCTGAACCTCTTTTTTCTTGGCTACATAATTTACCTGGTAAACTCCTACATAAAATTTATGCAAAGCAAAAGAGCTCAGCACAATGAGGAAAAACAGCGGCAAAAAACATTGAAAAATTTTCTTCATGTGCCAAATGTAATAAAAGAAACTATTTACCGGTTTTTTTTAAGATATTCTTCACTTTTTTTTAGCAAATAATCAGTAAGTTCAAATTCTTTTTTGGGATTTAGCAGGATTTTGCTTTCCAAAGGGTCTGAATCACAGTATTGAAGGAAAAGCTCAATTTCCTCTTCACTGATTTTCAAAGTCTTAGTAAAAAATTGAAAAGAAAACTTTTCTTTGACTGCATCGACGAAGTTTTTTTCGGTGACGAATTCGATTTTCTTTTCTTTTTGTTTTTTTCGTTTAAACGCCATTTTGCCAAGCTTTACAAAATCAACTCCATTATAAGCATTGCCGGTTCCGGGAGTAATCCTCTTCAATGCATTGTCGGCAGTATTAAACTCAGGTTCCGAAGACAGATTCATCGCCTCGTCGCTCAGGTTCATAGCAACAATTTTAACCTTAAGGTTTTTAGTATCGTTTTCCAGATTTCCTGTAAGCGTGTAGGGTCTGACAATCAATTCATCCAATTCATTCACCCTGACTTTTAGTTTTATCTTCAAGAGTTCTTCTGCAAGATGAGTTTTAGTAATAACCAAAACAGACGATTTAAAGGAAATGCCACTAAAGACCAAAGTATCCCTATCACGTACGGGCATACTGAAATAACCTTTATTGTCAGTAATCACAATGTCTTTTGAAGTAATGTTATCGACCGTAATATTTTCCACTTCGAGCGAGTCGGAGACCACAATCCCTTTGAGCACGGAACGGCTTACTTCTTGTGAATAAGCGGTTGCAGAAAAAATAAGAAATAAAAAAAGTAACTTATTTATCATTCGCTATGCGTTTACAATACTCAACCGCAAGTTCTCCCAGCAAAAAATTGGTCAGGATCTTATTTTTCGATATTATTGCGGCAGTCAGTCTTGAATTTTCTGAGGCATATACTAAAAAACCAGAGACATAATCCGCAGGGATTTTAAAATGACTGACATAATATTCTTCCTCATGCAGATGCTTCAGATAATTTTGGAACCGTTCTTTTTTCTCAACTTCCACTTCTTTTTCCAGCATCGCCGTTCGTCCGGAAATCCAGTTAAGTAAAGGATCGAGACCTGCAGAGGCGTTGGTTCCGATAACGGCGTATGGATTTGAGGCAGCATTGAGCCGGCGTTCGGCGGGAGTAAATTTCTTTTGTCCTTTTTTGACCAATCCTAAACTTTCCGCATTGATACCACTGTAATCTTTGATTATCAATTCGCTTAACCGGTTTACGACCGGATTCATTCTTACAACAAACAACTGTTCCCCGAAATCCTCTTTTTTAATCTCCACCTGCTTGCCGGCAAGATGAACGGCAGAAAACCGAAGCGTATCCCCGGGCTTTGCATTAATGGAGAAATAGCCGTCATCTGTTGTAGTCACATAATTTTTATCTGAGAAATTGATCACGTGAATTCCTTCCAGGTCCTGGACATTCGCCGTTATTTTACCCTTAAGGACTTGGCGCTGCGACCATCCGAAGGAAGAAATCAATAATAAAAAGAAAACTATTTTATTTCTCATGGCCGATGCGTTTGCGGTATTCGGTTGACAATTCGCCTAATATAAAAGTAGTCAGCGTTTTATTTTTGTCCTTAACGGCCGTAGCTACCCGTTTATTTTCAGCAGCAAAAACCACAAATCCCTCCACATGTTCTTTTGGTATATTAAACTCTCTGATGATAAATTCTTCATCATACATATTCCCGAGTTTAGACTGCACGAACTGGTTTTTCTCAACCACAATTTCTTTTTTTATCTGCTTTGTTTTTCCGTTGATCATATTAATGATACCATCAACTGAAACAAATCCCGATCCTGTGGTCGCGGTATAGTAACGTCGCTCCGCAGGCGTATAGGTTTTCATACCTCGTGGCACAATCCCCAGACTTTCCGCAGTCAGTTTATTTTCTTTAACGATAACTTCCTTTAATTCAGTTACCTGTACCTCCATTTTAACCACAAAGGGGAAATAATCAAAATCTTCTTTTTCAACAATTATTTTTTTTGTTTTCAATTGGATGGCAGAAAAAATCAGCGTGTCGCCAACTTTAGCCGTGATAGAGAACGACCCGTCATTCAAAGTAGCAACCTCTACTCTGGAGGAAAGATTCTTAATGTTGATATCACGCAACTCTTCCATATCCGCTATAATTTTTCCTTTCAGAACTTTTACATTCTGGGCAAAGCAGATGGGCACAATTAAAAATAAAAGGAAGAGTAATCGTTGTTTCATTGACTGGCGTTTAAATCGTTGTAAAAATATCGGGCAATCTTCCCAATTTATTGCCAATGACTTTGTAATTTTTTGTTAAATCAAAAAAAGAATTTCCATTACCTTTGGGATTCAAAATCCGACTATTAAATGAGCATCATCCTGATTCGTTCTTAAACACCAATGATGACATGCGAATTACATATGACCAATAAAAAGCAATGAATATCAGCATATGAAAAAAATTATAATCGCCAGCACCTCAACCTTACACAGCGGAAGCTATCTCGAGTATTTACTGCCAACTCTTGAAAAACATTTTGAAGGAGTAAAAACCATTCTTTTCATTCCGTTTGCGAGACCGAGCGGCATTTCACATGGCGATTATACTGCCAAAGTTAGGGAGGCTTTCGCTAAAATCGGCAAATCAGTAAAAGGTATTCATGAATATGAGAACATGACGGAAGCCTTACAACGGGCCGAAGCGATTTTCACTGGCGGCGGAAATACTTTTTTACTGGTAACGCAATTGTACCGGAAAGGCATTATTGAAACACTTGAAAAAGTTGTAAAAGAAGGAACTCCGTACCTTGGGACATCAGCCGGAAGCAATATCTGCGGTTTAACCATGGGGACTACCAATGATATGCCCATTGTTTATCCGCCAAGCTTTACCACTTTGGGTTTTGTGCCTTTTAATATCAATCCGCATTACCTGGATCCCATTGAAGGGTCTACACACATGGGAGAAACGCGTGAAACCCGGATCAATGAATTCCATCATTTCAATTCGCAGCCGGTTTTGGGATTGCGCGAAGGAAGCTGGCTGGAAGTCTTTGGCAATAAAATCACTTTAAAAGGCGAACTGTCCGCACGTTTGTTCAGACAAAATCAAATTCCGGCAGAGTTACCGACGGAAAGCGATTTATCGGATTTAAAATAAACGCTGAAATTGAGGTTTTGCACAGGATTTAGTAAGAAAATTTTCTTAAATTTGTGTAAAACCATTTGATTATGGAACTCAGAATCGAAGCAGTCCAGATTGCCGAATCTTTCAATATCAAAAAGTTTCGCGCCGAATTCAGAACCGAGGCTTTTGCAGGTTCGCCTTCTGAAGTATTTTATGCGCTCCCCGACAACCGTTACCTGTTTGTTTTTGATTATGGCGTGATCGTTTTTGCTAATTACGATGCCATCGGAAAAAGTGAATTCCTGAATTTCGTTAAGCAATATGCCACAGATCTGGTAGATTCGAATTTATCGGAAGAATACCGGATAATTACTGATGATAAGCAGCATAAGATACAGGTTAAAAACGACTTTGTCATCGTCCCTGAAATCAACCCGTCGCTTTTGCGTATTGTGATGCTGAATATTGGACAATCGGTGGCATTGGAATATTATGAAGTGCTTACTGACGAACTTATTACTTCCTCAAAACATTATATTCTCGAACTGGAAAAACGCGGGAGACTGAGCATTTCAAAAACAGAATTGCTTAAATACATCGGCAAGGTTTTAAATGTCAAAAACAGTATCGTAGACAATTTGTACATTCTTGATGATCCGAATCTTGTTTGGGATAATGAAGAATTGCATCTGCTAAACCGTCATCTGAAAACCAACTTTGACATTCATCCGCGGTTCAAGGATCTTGATTATCGGCTGCAGATTGTGGAAGATAACCTTACGCTCTTTACCGATGTGTTAAATGTTAGGGAAAGCAATCGTCTGGAGTGGATTATTATTATCTTAATTGCTTTTGAAATACTGTTAGCCATGTTTGCGCATTGACGGGACAATCGCGAATCATATAAAAACAAAAAAACCTCAAACTTTCATCTGAGGTTTTGAGCGGAAGACGAGGCTCGAACTCGCGACAACCAGCTTGGAAGGCTGGAGCTCT
>NZ_CAMLMK010000028.1 GCF_946481155.1 uncultured Flavobacterium sp. | reverse complement strand
GGCCGCCATCGGACTGGCCGTGCCACTGGTTGGTGTAACCCGAACCGTGGGAGTACGCAGCTAAACCGTATCGGTTAAAGATAGATAGTTTAGTAACATTTAAGCTAGATAAATCAAATTCATCATTTTTACCATCCCCATTAGGAGAGATACCTCTTGGGATTTCACACCCTACATCCTGAACATCAATTGTTGCAGTTTGAGAAATACATCCTGTAGACAAATCCATCACAGAGATACTATAGATAGCTTCATTTAATCCGGTAAAGGTTGGATTAGCTTGGTATGCACCTCCATTTAACGAATATTCAAAATTAGCACCCAAAGGAGAAATAATTGAGATACTACCCGTTGCATCGTTACATACCGGTTGAGAACTTACTACTAATCCCGGTGCATCCGGATTCACCGCAGCAATAACATCGATAGTTGATTGTGCTGTACATCCTGTAACATTGTCACGAACCGTAACCGTGTGGGTACCGATAGCTAACCCGGAGAAAGTCGTTGACGACTGGAATGCAGAAGCGTCAACACTATACTCGTAGTTTGCACCTACCGGAGCGGTGATTTCTACAGATGCAGTTGGCGCAAGACAAGTCGGTTCAACTGTCACGGTAACAGACGGTGCCGCCGGACTAGTTGGTAATGGATTGACCACAACAATAGTTGGAGAAGATACACATCCGGAAGCAGTATCACGAACCGTTACGTTATATGCTCCTGGAGCCAATCCAGCAAATATTGGAGATGTCTGATATGTTGTGCCATTAATACTGTACTCAAGTGTAGCGCCCAAAGGAGCTGATACTACAATCGTTCCTGTAGGAACAGCACATGTTGGCTGAACAGTTACACTAGCTGTTGGAGCTGCAGGCATACCGCTAACAGGATCAACAGTCAAAACAGTTGCGGATGAAATACATCCTGTTGTTGTATCACGAACAGTTACGTTGTAAGTTCCCGGTACTAAACCAGCAAATGTTGTACCTGCCTGATAAGTAACTCCGTCAATACTATATTCAAAAGTTGCACCTGTTGGAGCTGTAACTTCAATAGTTCCGGTAGGTACTGCACAGATGGGCTGTACTGTAACACTAGCCGTAGGAGCTCCTGGATTCGCAGGAATAGGATCAACGGTAAGTACTGTCGCAGAAGAAACACAACCTGTAGCAGTATCGCGAACAGTTACGTTGTAAGTTCCCGGCATTAAACCAGCAAAAGTAGTTCCTGTTTGATATGTTACACCATCAATGCTATACTCTAAAGTAGCGCCTGTTGGAGCTGTAATAACTATAGTTCCAGTAGGAGTTGTACATGTTGGCTGAACAGTAACACTTGCTGTTGGCGCAACAGGACTCGCAGGAAGAGGATTCACCGTTAGCACAGTTGAAGATGAAATACAACCCGAGGCAGTATCACGAACTGAAACCGAGTACACGCCCGGAGCTAGTCCTGCAAATATAGTTCCTGGTTGATAAGTTACACCGTCAAGTGTGTATTCCAATGTAGCGCCTGTAGGAGCTGTAATTTCAATGGTTCCTGTTGGACTAATACATGTTGGCTGCACGGTAACACTAGCCGTTGGAGTCGCTGGAGAACCAGGTGCCGGTAAAATGGTTAATGTTGCAGGCAATGATATACATCCTGTCGTAAGATCGCGGTATGTAACATCATATGTTCCTGGCAATACACCATTGAATGTAGCTCCGGCCTGATAAGTAGTACCATCAATGCTATATTCAAATGTAGCGCCTACTGGAGCCGTAACTGTAATGCTACCTGTAGGTACTGCACAAGTTGTTGGCGAAGTAGCAGTAGCTGTTGGCGCAGCAGGAGTCGCAGGAGCAGTTAATACCGCAACTGTTATATTTGAAATACATCCTGTCGCAACATCCATTACGGTTACGTTATAACTTCCCACTGGGACGTTAGTGAACACTGGACTTGCTTGATAAGTAACCCCATCAATGCTGTATTGATAGTTAGCTGTCGCAGCAGTGTAGCTTCCAACATTAGTATAAGCTTCAGGGTCTAAAGCTGTCCAATCCGCTGGGTTCCATGTATTATTTGGTGCTGTAGCTGACTGTAATCTTCGGTAAGTATAACCTGGTTGGTCGTTTGGCGTGAAAGCCACACCGTCTCTTCTTCCCCAATTATCAATCTCAACACCTGCACTTGTAGTCAACCTGATGTTATCATCAATATTAACTCCAGCACATGTCGTTACGGATTGGTTCGGAACAACTCCACCCTGATTTGCATCAGTACTTAATTTCACAACATGAACAGCGTTGTTTGCCAATGTTCCTGTCAATGCGAAATCGCAAGAAGATGTACCGCTTCCGTTATTATAGGTTTTCAATCTGTAATTCGCAAGGTTCACAGAAGCACCTGTGCCGTTGTAAATTTCGATATACGTCAACGATCCTGCATTAGAATCTGTAACTTCAGAAATAAATAGATTTGAGTAAGTTACACTTCCATTAAGTGGCGATGAAACCGTAATCTGACCATTAGCTATACATGTAGGTTGTACTAACGCAACCGTTGGAGCCACCGGAGCAGCTGGAAGTGCGTTAATCGTTACCGGGAATGGATTAGAAACACATCCCGTACTTGTATCCCTAACGGAAACTGTATAAGTACCCGGAGCTAAACCACTGAAAACGTTTGTTGCAAGATAAGTTGCTCCGCCATCAATACTATATTCGTAAGTCGCAGCAGTTGGTACCACTGTAATTGTTCCCGTTGGAGTTGTACAGTTTGGTTGTACAGCCGTAGGAGCAGGCTCAGGAATAGCATTAATTGTTACAGTTGTTGTAAACGAAGTGTTAGCACAACCACTTGACGTAGGGAAATTATACGATACCGTATAAGTTCCAGGCACACTACCTACCGGTGTTATTGCACCAGTATTCGGGTTGATAAGCAATCCAACCGGAGTAACTGAGAAAGTACCACCAGGTGTTCCGGTAACAGTAACCGCTTGTGTTCCAGCTAAACTATTACAATAAGATGGCGCACTATATGTGATAGTTGCATTTGCTGGTTGAACTATAGTAATAACATACGAATACGTCTTAACCCCACATTGAGCAGTAGCGGCAAGTGTATTGTAGATAATATAATTACCCGGAGGCGTAGCAGCAAGATCGATTTCTCCTGTTGCAGTATTAACAAAAACCACAGCCGGGTTAGGAGAAGAAAACACTCCTGCTAAAGAGCCCGTTGCGATTGTGGCAACCGGGTTCGAGCTGGTTCCTTGACAATAGGTGCCAGGGTTATAGCTAAAGTTAGCATCCGGACAACAAACTGTAGTACCTGAGCCTGGTGCACCGGCATTGGTCTGAGTCAGGTTAATTATACCTACTTGATTTGAGAAATTCGTAATAAGGATAATATAAAACTCTCCTGCCTGGGCATTTGGTATATTGAACTGCTCAATTGGCGCAGCACTATAGCTACAACCATGATCCTGAGGGTTATTAGCTGGTGGATTTGTATTTACTGGTGGTGTAAATGGAATACCGGTAGCACATCCAACGCTTTGACTTGTAAATGGCCCCCAAGCAGCATAATCCACATCCAGGTTTGGTGTTGGGCTTCCTGGAGAAGATTGAGTTAATTCAAAATTAATTGGTCCTGAAGTCCCAACCTGAATCGTGAAATAAGTTGGATTCGGAGTAGTTGATAAACAACCAACCGTACCTAAACTGGTCACCCCTGTTGTATTAGCATAGTTACTAAGACTACAAACTGTCGATGCTGTTGCGCAAGTCGACGGTGTGGAAATACATACATTGAATGTACTTGTTTGAGGTGTAGCAGCATTAGAGTAAACCCTGATATAATACGTCTGACCAACCGTTAAGGCGTTAAGCGTTCCGGAAAGTGTATTGGCCGGACTACAGTAAAATTGCGTCAAACCAGCACAAGAACCGGTATATACTGCAAAATTTAAATTTGTAGTTGACCCTACCACGTTTTGTAGGGAAACATTCAAATAAGTATTGGTAGCAATAAACTGATACCAGACATCATCATCCGCGGTTCCAACACATGGCGCCGCAAGTGCCGGTAATCCCGAAGCCGTAGCTAATGAAAGTGTCCCCGGAACCGTCTGATTACAGAAGGCATTTGCGTTTACAGGCACAAAAGTCGCGCTTACACACTCGTCATTTGCAGGAGCAGTTGTGAAGTTAAATCCTACGGAGTAAATACTTGCATCCGTTGGAGAACAAACTGCACTTACATAATAAGTATATTGTGTGCTTGGATTTAAACCTGTAATTAATGCCGGAATACTATTAACAATAGTGCCAGGAGTTCCTGGTGCCGGAACTGGCGAACCGAATGGAAGTACTAATACCTGCCATTGCGTAGCCGTACCACTTTCTGTCCATGACAATAAAGCGGAAGTAGATGTAATTTGTGATGCTGTTGGAAGCACTGGTCTCGGACATGTAGGTCGAGGTGAACAAGTCACATTCGCAACCCATCCCGGGTTGTTAACCGAACCGTCGCTTCTAAATCGGAATGTTAAACATCCATCTGGGCTACTTGAAGTAAATGGCCCTGGTATTGCAGTTCCCCAGTAAGAACCAGCCAATCCTCCAGGAACGTTCCCTGCAGGGTTAGTACTGGCAATCTGCGGTGCAGCGATAGAGTTTCCGTCAAATACATAAAGTCCGTCCCAGTTTGCCTCTGTATTGAAAGAGGTGAACGTAACTGTTACAACATCAGTTGGGTTTGTCGGGCAAATTGTCCATGTAGTATCTGCACTGTTTGGATAGTTTGCCGAAGGTCCTCCTGTATCAACAAAAGTTCCACCACACTGCGGAGGTGTTATAAGTGTTGTTGCTGAAGCTGGTCCAACTACAGCACTTGCGTCTGTAGGAGAGCAAATACCTCTTACATAAAAATCATAACAAGTAGAACCTGTTAAACCTGTCAATGTAAAAGGATTCGTAGGAGCCGGAACCCATCCTGCAGTAGCTGCAGTAGGTCTAGGCGAACCACACGGTACCGCAATTACTTCCCAGGCCGTAGCGTCACCACCTGTCCAGGCTAAGTTAACCTGATTGTGTGTAACTCCTGATTGTGAAATTGTTAACGGTGCCTGACAGGTTGGACGTGGGGCACAAGTTACATTGGCTACCCAACCTGCTGCATTAGTAGCAGCACCCGATATGAAATTAAACGTTAATGATCCGTCTGCCGCTGAAGAGGTGAAAGGACCAGGAATCGCAGTTCCCCAATATCCTCCAGGCAATCCTCCAGGCACCGTGCCGGCACCATTCGCGCTCGAAAATTGAGGAGCAGCGGTTGTATTTCCGTTGAAAACATATAAGGCATCATTATTAGCCTGTGTATTAAATGAAGTGAACGTAACGGTAACCACATCCCCTGCATTCACAGGAAAGACTGTCCATGTTAAATTCTCATTGTTAGCATAATTCACTGTCGAACCTCCTGAATCAACAAAAGTTCCTCCACAAACCGGCGGGGCAACCAAAGTTGTAAACGTTATAGGTCCAACCCAAACACTTGGTCCGTTAGCTCCACAATTAGCCAATACATAGACATCATAAGTCGTAGAACCTAAAAGTCCGGTTGCTACATATGGTGGAGGGGTGTTCACCGTAGTTCCTTGCGTTGGCAAAGTAGGAGCCGGTGAACCGGTAGGTTGTACCACAACCTGCCAAGAAGTTTCCGTTCCGCCCGGTGTCCAGTTAATTGAAGCTGAGTTAGGTGTAATTCCGGATACCGCAATGTCCATTGGTTCAGGACACGGTGGAATATCTTCAACAATTACTGCATCGATGAATATTCTGGAACCGTTGGCGCCAGGAGCTACATGCCATGCAATGTTTACGTTCCCTGTAACCCCAATCATGTTAACGGTTTTCTCAAGGTAGGTAGCGTTGTTATAGGTGGCTGAAGCAAGAATCGGTATTGTATAGTTCGTAGTTGGAGTAGTGCCGGTATTTGAAGCTACTACCTCAAAAGTACATGGAGAACCAGTTGTCTGAACTCTGTATCTAAATTTCAAGCGCTGATTTCCGTTCAGGATTAATTGCGGAGATATCAACCAGTCGTCATTGGTTGACGTACTTGCAACGATACTAGCCACCTGATTTCCTTCATAAGGAGTAGTGGCATAGTTCATGTTCCATAAATTGGCATCGGCATTAGTATTCACAACTGTCCAACAGATTTCTGTTGCAGAAGTTGAGTTGAATCCTTCAAAGAATGGAACACCAATAGGTCCACATAATGTTCTGAATTGGAAAGGTCCTGCCCAAATACTAAAAAGTCCACCACCGCAATCGGCTCTTACGTAGAATTCATATAGTGTATTTGATGTCAGGCCTGAAACGTTAACCGAAGTTCCTGCATTGGTTGTCCCTGAACCCAAAGGCAAGCCTGTTCCTGCAGGTTGTACCACGTATTCAAAAGAACCGAAAGCACTGGTCCATCCTAAAGTAGCAGTAGTTTGCGCAATAGGAGAAGCTGTTAAAGCTGTTGGCTGTGCACAGTTTACTTGTTGTAATGTTAAGGTATATCCAGTACTTTGCGGCGTACCGTTAGTAGAGATAACAATTATATAGGTGGTTCCGTTGGTAACCGGGAAGTTTGGAATATTTCTTATTCCTCCTGCCGTATTTGACACCCCGGCTAAACAGGATACCCCAACGTTAGCACAACTGCTGTAAACAAAAATACCCGATGCATTTGCAGTCGGTGTCATTGTAATATCGATAAGACCGGTAAAACCAGCCGTATATGAGTAAAATACCTCATCACCGTTCAGGTAATTCCCTGCAGTACCACAGCCGGCACCGGCAGTTCCATCAACATCATCTCCATATAAATTAGTGTTGCTTGTAGTGGTATAAGGTAAGGTTGTAATTGGAATAGGTCCGGAACAAACCTGACCTAAAGGAATAGTAACAAAAATGAACGGCCCTACCCAGTTACTGGTATTGCCAGGTCCGCAGACAGATCGTACATAAAAAGAATATTGGGTTCCGGGAAGTAAACCGGTAACATTATAAGGGTTTGTAACACCTGCATATGTTGGAACTCCGGTCGGAGCAGCAGGATTCACCACAAGTTCGATATCCCAAGAAGTCGCTGGTCCCGGACTGGTCCAAGATAGCGTCGCAGTAGTTGATGTAACAGCAGTAGCATTCAGAGTTGTAGGATCCTGACACTGTGTTACTAAAACCATATCGTCAAGCAACCATCGGTCACCCGTTGTAGTTGCTCCGGCTTGCGTATGTACTTTAACAAATGCGATGTAGACATTCTGTCCCGCATAAGCAGCCATACTTTTGACAATCTCACCGTATACATTATATGCGGTAGAACCTCCTAAAGCCATTGCAGTTTCCAGTTCCGTTTCCGTCCATTGCTGAATGGTGGTAAAAGTCGCCTGGTTAGTCTGCGAAGTAGTTGAAACACGTAATTGGTATAACGTTCCACTGTCCCCGGCCAAAGTCATCTTGGTCCAGAAACGAAGTTGTCCGTTAGCAGGAACTGTGGTTATTGGAGACACCAACCAGTTCTCTGATGTATTCCCAGCGCCAATATTTCCTCTATTGGCAAGGGCATGCTGCGTACCTCCGTGCGTCGGAAGGAATAATGTACTGGTGGCCGTAAAATTTTGAGCCGCTCCAAATCCATTATCCATTACAGCCCATGTCGCGGGAATCCCAGCCTCAAAATCCTGAGGAAATTGAGCATATCCCAAAAAGGATAGTAACGACATGAAAATTACGAGAGTAATTTTTTTCATAATTAATATTTGGTTTTTGTAGTAAGTTTAATTTCCAAATTTAAAATAAATTTAACTACAAACTAACATTGACTGCTAAAATTCACAAAAAATCGACCATTTGTTTGGATTTTTTTCAGTTAAACGCCAAATCATACTTTTTATCACTAATTTTTAATTGTTTACTTTTGTATTTCAATTGCACACCATGTTAGAAAAAGTAGTACACAATTTTGAAAAAACGGTCGTTGTCGGAATTATCACGCAACATCAAAATGAAGACAAGCTCAACGAATATCTCGATGAGTTGGAATTTCTTACTTATACCGCAGGGGGCGAGGTCGTTAAGCGTTTTTCTCAAAAAATGGACAAACCCAACCCAAAAACATTCGTCGGAACGGGAAAAATGGAAGAAATCAACCTTTATATTAAGGAGAATGAGGTTTCTACCGTAATTTTTGACGACGAACTTACGCCGGCCCAGCAAAAAAATATCACCCGCGAACTGGATTGCAAGGTTTTGGACAGAACCAACCTGATTTTAGACATCTTCGCACAACGTGCCGAAACTTCTTATGCCCGTACACAGGTAGAATTGGCACAATGCCAGTATTTATTACCAAGGCTTTCGGGAATGTGGACACACTTAGAACGTCAGCGTGGGGGTATCGGAATGCGTGGTCCCGGGGAAACGGAGATTGAAACCGACCGTCGTATTGTTCGTGACCGTATTGCATTGCTGAAAGAAAAAATTAAAACCATCGACAAGCAGATGTCTGTTCAGCGCAGCAATCGTGGCGCCATGGTTCGTGTGGCTTTAGTCGGTTATACCAATGTGGGCAAATCGACATTAATGAATGCCATCGGGAAAAGCGATGTTTTTGTGGAAAATAAATTGTTTGCGACATTGGACACTACTGTTCGTAAAGTCGTAATTAAGAATTTGCCATTCTTACTATCGGACACCGTTGGATTCATCCGAAAACTGCCTACGCAATTAATCGAATCGTTTAAAAGTACGCTTGACGAAGTACGCGAAGCTGACCTGCTGCTTCATGTCGTAGATATTTCGCACCCTGAATTTGAATTTCATATCGAATCGGTAAACCAGATCCTTCAGGATATCAAAAGCGCGGATAAACCAACTATTATGGTTTTCAATAAAATTGATGCCTATAAACATTTAACCATTGACGAAGATGACTTAATGACTGAAAAAACCAGCAAGCATTATACCTTAGAAGAATGGAAGAACACCTGGATGTCTAAAGTAGGGGAAAACAATGCGCTGTTTATATCGGCTACGGACAAAATCAACTTTGAAGAATTTCGTGAAAAGGTCTATGAGGCGGTGCGTGAAATCCACATCAGCCGTTTTCCTTATAATAAATTCCTTTATCCGGATTATAAAGACGCCATCGAGAAAGACGAAGAAGCATAATACAAAAACCCCAACAAATTTAGTTGGGGTTTTTTTATACCTATATATATTGTATCCTAAAAAATGCAATTTACTCCAAACCCAAGCACCTCCCGAATCTGGAATGCACCTATGGCATTATCATCATAAATGGCCTGGAAAGTAACATTTGTTGAAATGTATTGGTTTACTTTCATCACCAGGTTGGCTTGATAATTAATGTCGATGTTCTGTGGTTTGTCCAGATAATTGGAATAGAGATTCAGGTTGTTTTCCATATACACATTAGGCATTACCGCAAATTTATAATACCCGTTTATGGAAGCACCGAACTCATAACGGACAGTTTCGCCCTGTTCTACCCCAAAGGAGGGACCAAATTCCGTAAACTCATTATGTACAATAATAAGCCGGGAAGTCGCCGGCGCGAAATTCACTTTTGCTATTTCCGATCGTTTCCATAGCATTCCGGGACCTAATTGAAAATAAGCGGGTGATAAAAAATGGGAAAGCCTGTTGAATTCCTTGTCATAGCCTGAATCCATTTGCGTCTGGAAATTAAAGAAAAGCGTGTAATACCAGTACTTTGAGGCTTTTTTTCCAAGAAGCGATGTAAATTCCAGTCGGTCATCGGTTTTTGTCGGCTTATCGTTGCCTTTAATTTTAGTCGTACCGTAGGCACCCATGAACTTGTTTTCCCAAATCCAGTCACCATTTTTATAATTAAACTGATAATTAAGGCCTATGTTTCCGGCAAAACTGGTAGTACCGCCGCTTTGCCAGTCGTTGTTAAAAGCAGCCTGACTCAACAATACTACAAAGTTTCCTTTCAAGGTCCAATGCCGTAAAGAATCCGGAATCATTGTTGGATTTTCCTGAGCTTTTGCATTTATCAGTCCGAAAATACAAAGCACGATCAATGCTATTTTTCTCATAGTCAGAATCTTGATTACTTAAAAGTAACAAAAATCCCGCAGAAAAAGAACATGAAAACGGCAAATATTTATTTTCTCTTATAAAGCGGTACGGAAGAGCACGCTTCCCCGAACATAATACTCTTAGCGACAGGCAATAGTTTTTGGGTTGCCAAAACGTAGACCTCCTGAGGAACAGGCTTTTGCGAACAGCCTTTAATGATCGTTGGCTTGTCCTTAAACGCAGAATAATCGAGTGTTTCCAGTATTTCCTGGTACAAAGAAGTTTCGAGCTGCGTAACGCTGCCCATAAAAACCTTTCTAGCAACTAAACTTAAATGGGTAGTAATCAGCATGTAGGCCCAGGAAGGCACAATCGCGTCGGTGGCACAATTCAGGGCCACAAAACCATCCTGATATTGGGACCAGTCGTGGTTTTTCAGGGCTTCACGGAAATCTTTTTCGCGAAGCACAAAGCCTTCAAAGAGCCATTGCGAAATATCAATGGAAAATCGCTGGCCTTTCGGATAATAATCTTCGAGGTCAAATACGGCTAAAGTGCTATTGGCGACACGGTTTACAATTTCTTCCATTACAGCATTCCCAGTTCCAGTTTTGCTTCTTCGCTCATCAGATCCTTGCTCCATGGCGGATCAAAAGTGATTTCCACTTCGCATGATTTTACGGTGTCGATGGATTTTATTTTTTCCTCCACTTCCATAGGTAATGTCTCCGCTACCGGGCAGTTTGGTGAGGTTAAAGTCATAAGGATTTTCACATCGTTATCTTCGTTGATCATCACATCGTAGATCAATCCTAATTCATAAATATCCACAGGGATTTCCGGGTCGTAAATGCCTTTTAAAACCTTTACTACATCTTCCCCTAAGTTAATCGTATCGTCAAATTCTTCCATATCGTTATTTATTGCCTGGTGTTAAAAGCCAGGGCATACATTTTTATTTGTTTAATCATTGACACCAGTCCGTTCGCGCGGGTGGGCGACAAATGTTCTTTCAATCCTATCTCGTCGATGAATTCTGTATCGGCTTCAAGTATCGCTTTGGGTGACTGGTTTGAAAACGCGCGCACCAAAACCGCGATAATTCCTTTGGTTAGGATCGCATCGCTGTCGGCTGTAAAAACCACATTTCCGTTTTGCTCTTCGGCGTGTACCCAGACTTTCGACTGGCAGCCTTTGATAAGATTTTCTTCAGTTTTGTAGTTTTCGTCAATCATTGGCAGACTCCTTCCAAGTTCGATGATGTATTCATAGCGTTGCATCCAATCGTCAAACATCGAAAACTCGTCAACAATCTCTTCCTGTATTTCTTTAATTGTCATTTTATTAATTCTTTTCGGCCAAAGCAACTATTTTATTAATCAATTTCTCGATTTCCACCGGAGGATATCCGTGATCGAAACCCTGGCTCGGGTATTTTGCCCTTCCTATGCTAAAAGTAACGGTAGCGTGTGCAGCGCCGTCATAAAAGCGTTTTTCAGTGGGCCATTTAAAATCTTTTACTTTATCAAGATCGACAGCCTTTGCAAGCGCTTCGATTTCCTTCCAGTCGGCGTCGCTTATTGGTGTTGCCTGCATCAAAGTAGGTGCATTTCGGTCTTTGGCAATGTACAGGGTCTGGTTTTCTACTCTGAATTTAAGATAAAAACCTCTTGTAGTTGCTTCATATTCTATTGCCGGCATTTCTTTCTCCTGTTTCATTTCGGTTTCCGAAGTTACTTGTGTGGCAGTCGCATTGCTTTCTGCTGCTTTCTTCTGACAGTTGCAACTGGTGAAAGTCACAATAACTGACGCTAATAAGGTAATTGCCTTCATACTTTTAGATTTTTAAGATAACATCATGTGCGCTTTTTTAACCGCTTCTACAAATATATCAATTTCTTCTTTGGTATTGTAAAACGCGAATGAAGCGCGAATCGTACCCGGAATATCGAAATAATTCATAATAGGTTGTGCGCAATGATGGCCGGTTCTCACCGCTACCCCTAACTTATCTATAATTGTGCCAATGTCATACGGATGTACCCCTTCAATGTTGAAAGAAATTACCGAGGCTTTATTCTCGCCTGTTCCGTAGATTCGCAATCCTTTGATTTCTAATAATTTCGCCGTTGCGTATGTCAATAATTC
Source organism: uncultured Flavobacterium sp. (assembly GCF_946481155.1). Next base: position 16,132 of record NZ_CAMLMK010000028.1, on the reverse strand, counting down.
GTGTTCGTATTTTGCGATATTGTCAAAGCCAACCGAATTCATATAATCAATCGCCGTTCCGATGACGATACCACCGGCGATATTTGGTGTTCCGGCTTCGAATTTATGCGGTAGATCGGCGTATGTTGTCTTTTCGAAAGTCACTTCTTTGATCATTTCGCCACCTCCTTGGTAGGGCGGTAGTTTGTTGAGCCATTCTTCTTTTCCGTAAAGGATGCCGACACCGGTTGGTCCACAAACTTTATGTCCGGAAAACACATAGAAATCACAATCCAAATCCTGAACATCCGGACGTAAATGCGGTGTTGCCTGCGCGCCGTCAATCAAAACAGCGGCACCAACTTCGTGGGCTTTTGCAATGATGTGTTTGATTGGGTTGATCGTTCCCAGCGCGTTGGAAATATGGTTTACGGCTACGATTTTGGTCTTATCGGATAATAGTTTTTCAAATTCTTCGATAACTAATTCCCCTTTGTCATTCATGGGAATCACTACCAGTTTTGCGCCTGTTCTTTCACACAGAAACTGCCACGGCACAATATTGCTGTGGTGCTCTAGTGCCGAAACCATTACCTCATCACCTGCTTTCACGAAAGAAGCAAAGCCGTTCGCCACAAGATTGATTCCTTGGGTTGTGCCTGAGGTAAAGATTATCTCGTGATTGTATCGTGCATTCAGGTGCTTCTGGATCTTGTCTCTTGATTCTTCGTAAGCATCTGTGGCTAATTGACTTAGCGTGTGAACGCCACGATGAATATTTGCGTTGATTTCGCTGTAATATTGGGAAATAGCGTCTATGACCACCTGTGGTTTTTGGGCGGTCGCGCCATTGTCGAAATATACTAACGGTTTTCCGTTTACAGTTTGGGACAATATGGGAAATTCTGCTCTTACTTTTTGAACATCAAACATTTTCGTATTCTAATTTGATGCAAATTTACGGCTTGTTTATTTAAAACTGATATAAATAAATGATAAAATATCAGAAATTCTCCCCTGCTCCACCGCCGCTGAAGCCTCCGCCTCCATAGGTCATCTTACTTTCAGCTTCAACCGGTTTCATATCGATCTGTGAACTGATGATCAAAGCCTGGGCGTTTAACAGCAAGGCGTTGTCTGAACCTCTGTCGGGTTTGAAAGTCACGCCCGTTTCTTTATCCTGCAGTTTTTTAATGGCCAGATAAGCGATACCGAATAGGAGTACGCCTCCCAACAGTAATGCAACTTCCAACGGCATCAACTGGTGATAGAAACGAATGGTAAAAAAGGAATAGCCCAAGGTCAAAAGCCCGGCAAGAAGCATGATCCTGTCTTTGGAATAAACAGAATATCCGATGTATAGCAAAGGAATGATAAAGGTCGTTCCGTAGAATAAAAACGCCAGCGGGATATCGCCGCCTTCTTCTACCGTGATTCCCATCAGGCTTTCGGAAAGCTCCCGAACCACCATATAATTCAGCGAAAAATAGCCTAAAGCTAAAGCATAAATTTTGATTAGCAGCAGCGCATTCCGGTGAATATAGTATTCGGAAATTGCATTCAGTTTCTTATAAGTTGCATACAAACCAATCGCAAGCAAAAAGCCGATAAACGGAAGAAACAGCTTGTCCAGGATATTATGCGTCGTGATCAAATCAAAAAACAAACCCGTGATACCAATACAGATAATTAATGCCGAAAGCGTGTTCACATAACGGATACAGCACAGCATTCCAACCACAATCATCGCCATATAAACCGGCAAAACCGCGCCAAAACTTTCACTGATCGCTCCAAAAAACGCAAGCTGCATGGCAAGGATCAGCGCATCGTCCAGTCCGTGCTTGTGATAGTTTTTCGCTGCCAATACTTCCGTTCCGATCAATCCCATCAGTGCATAGATGAAAATCATCACCTCAAAATTATCTTCGATCAGACCCATAAATAATAAGGCAGCAGAACCCATCACAGAGGAAAACAAAAAACATCCCAGGAGAAAAAACCCGATGCGCATCAAAATATTTCCGCTGGAATTCAGCAAAGGAAGCTGCGCGGCAACTTCGGCCAGTTGCGTTTTGGAAATGAACCTCATCTTGTACAGTTCTTTAGCTTCTGAAACTAAAAACCCGTTTGCTACTTTCTCTTTATCGTATGCCAGCATTCTTCTCTTTATTAAAATTACGCACCAACTTGACGAACCAGATAATGCAGCCGATAACATAAATCGGGGACACCATAATAATCCATTCAAAGTTTTCCAGGAAATCCAAGCCTCTAATCAGCAGGATATTAAAGCCGATATACCCGTAAATCAGGGAAAACACGAAAAAGGAAGTCGCCTTTAATTTATAGCTAAGCCTGTAAAAGTAATATACAGAACCTGCCATAATCGGCGCAAACAGCCACCAATTATCATCAATCAAGCCCCCGATACAACATAACCCGATGAGATGCTGTGCAAAAGTCAGGTACACAAAATGGAAATGCGTCTTGATTTTCTCCCTGAAACAATAGGAGGTCCAGAGTATTAGGGCAATTCCTAAGCCTAAGCCGTAATACGTCAGCGTTGGATTGGAATAAATATCGTTGTCAAACATGGTTTTCGGGGTAATCGCAATGCCTACGAAAGCCGCCAGAGCCGTAATCGCCATAGAAAGCACCGAGCGGTTGTCAAAATAATAGGCCACGCAGAAACAAAGAATGGCCGAGAATAAGGAAACCATTTCAAAGTCACTTCCGAAAATACTGTACTGAAACTGAAGATAACCAATAAAAATACAGCTCAGGATACTGCCGGTCAGCACCAGATAATCGTACATCGGGCTTTCGAAAAACACTTCTTCTTTTGAAAAACCTTTTGCCTTTTTAAAGCTGAAATAAAAGCACGCGACCAATAATGCAAAATTCACCGCCAAAATTGCGATATGCCCAATGCTGTCGATGTTTTTGTAGACCAAAGTACCAACACCCGTAGTAAAAAGCAAGACGGAAAGATAAAGGAGGAAGAGCAATTCCGCATTGAGCGAGAAGATTCCAAGGCGCTTGTATTCTTTAATCTGCACTTGCTGGGTTTGGGTAACGAAACCTTTTTCCACAAGCGTATTTAGGAGCATTTCAGATTGTTTTTCCAAGGTAAATGTTTTTCGGTTGAACCAAATATACGTAAAAGGCAAACAACGGTTCTGCTTTGCTGAAAAAATAAAAACCGCCATAAAATGACGGTTTTAGTATAGTTTAATGCGAATCATGTAAGTTTTAAAAGAAATCGTATAACATTCTTCAGAAATATACTCTATACCTTTGAAAATCAAATCATTCACAATCTAAAAAATAAAATCATGAATGTCAAAAGAATCTTCGGTGTATTATTGACGCTTCTGGGAATAGTCGGACTGATTTACGCAGCCATGATCTTTGCCAACACAGGTGGCGGCGAGCGCGATATCCGGTCACTAATCATTTACGGCGTACTCGGTATTATTTTCTTCGTCTCAGGAATCGGGTTGGTTCGTGCCACAAAAGACGAATCCTAAAAATTACTATATCCTGGTAATAGAAGTACTGGAATTAAAGATCAAACCCCATGTTAACGCCCAATTTCGTGGCGATAATCTTGGCGATCTTGGACTTTAATTCCGGTATTTTGATACTTGAGGTCACTTCGCTTGTAAAAGCATACATCAGTAACGCTTTCGCTTCTTTTTTCGGTATACCTCGCTGTTGCATATAGAACATGGCATTTTCATCCAGCTGTCCAATCGTACAACCGTGCGAACACTTCACGTCATCGGCGAAAATCTCCAACTGCGGCTTAGCATTTATAGTCGCTTTATCGCTTAACAAAATATTGTTATTCTGCTGGAAAGCGTCTGTTTTCTGAGCTTCTTTCTCCACATAAATCTTACCGTTGAAAACCCCCGTTGAAGCACCGTCCAAAATTGTTTTATAATTCTGGTGGCTTTCGCAATTCGGCTGTTCGTGATTCACTAACGTATAATGATCGACGTGCTGTTTGTCTCCGATAATGGTAATTCCTTTCAGCGTGCTGTCGATTCGTTCCCCGTGATGGTAGAAATTCAGGTTGTTACGCGTGATATTTCCGCCAAAAGAGAAGGTATGTACCGACACGCGGCTTTCGTATTTCTGGGAGATGTAAGTATTGTCGATAAGATTTGCGGTCTGCACATCATTCTGGATTTTGTAGTAATCCACAATCGCACGCTTTTGCGCAAAAATTTCTGTTACGGAATTGGTCAAAACCGGATTCTCGTTTAAGCTTTGGTGACGCTCCACGATCTGTACATGTGCGTTTTCTCCAACGATAACCAGGTTTCTTGGCTGTACCATCAATGCATCTTCTTTTCCGGTTGAGAAATAGATGATTTCGATTGGTTTTTCCACTACTTTGCTTTTCGGAATGTTGATGTAGGCTCCTTCATACGCGAAAGCGGTATTTAAAGAAGTCAGGCTCTCCTCCTTGCTCGCCACCTGGTTAAAATAGGTGTCAATGATCATTTTATATTTTGGCTTGGTTAGAGCCGAAGACATTAAGCAAACATCAAGTCCGTCATGCGTTGTTGACGATAAAAACGTACTGAAAATCCCGTCGATAAAGATGACTTTGTAAGTATCCAGATCGTTCAGGAAGAACTTTTTTACGTCCTTAACATCGATATTGTTTTCCTTTTTCGGGAAGATACTGAAGTCGTTTTTCAGGACAGCATTCAGTGAAGTATATTTCCAGGCTTCTTCTTTTTTGGTCGGAAAGCCTTTAGTTTCAAAATTCTTTAATGCTTCGGTGCGGACATCGTGCAGTTCGTTGTGAACATCCACGCGCTCCTCGAAAGCCATAAAAGATGATAGTAATTTTTCTCTTAAATCCATTTTTATTATGTCTTAAAGTCGAAAGTCGAAAGTCGAAAGACTTAGGATTGCCGACAACTTTGTCAAGTGTTGAAAGTTTGAAAGCAATATGCTTATGATTTTAAACTTTCTGACTTTGGGCTCAAATACTTTATAAAACCGCTTAACAATCTTGATATTTCTGTTACCGATTCTAAAAGGACTTCAAATTCTTCTTTTTTAATATAATCTAAATCAAATGCTAAATACAATTGTGATCGAACCTCGCCTGCCGAAGCTTTAGCGACAAATAAAAAATAAATAAACTCTTTATCTGTGTTTCGTTCAAAACCTTCCGCTATGTTGGAAGATATGGATAAGGATGCTCGCCTAATCTGTCTGACAAAATCAAAATCCCTTTTAAATTCAGGACTTTCGGTAATAAGATATATGCTTTTATTAAAAGCTCTTGATTTTTGCCAAGAGGTGATTTCTTCAAACGAATTAAATCTTCCCATTCCTTCTTTCCGACCTTTGACTTTCGACTTTCGACAACTACTCTTTCAACCAGTCGTATCCTTTTTCTTCCAGCTCTAAAGCCAGTTCTTTCCCGCCTGTTTTCACGATTTTACCGTCGTGCAGAACGTGAACGAAATCAGGAACGATGTATTCCAATAAACGTTGGTAGTGTGTGATCAGTATCACAGCGTTGTCTTTGCTTTTCAGCTTGTTAACACCATTGGCAACGATACGAAGCGCATCGATATCCAAACCGGAATCCGTTTCATCAAGGATGGCTAATTTCGGGTTCAGCATCGCCATCTGGAAGATCTCGTTACGTTTCTTTTCACCGCCTGAAAAACCTTCGTTTAACGAACGGGATAAAAATTTACGGTCGATTTCCAGCAATTCGGATTTCTCGCGGATCAGTTTCAGCATTTCATTTGCCGGCATTTCGTCCTGTCCGTTGGCTTTACGGGTTTCGTTAATAGCCGTTTTCATGAAGTTTGTTACCGAAACACCCGGGATTTCCACAGGATACTGGAACGATAAGAACACGCCTTTGTGCGCTCTTTCCTCCGGAGCCATTTCCGAGATATCTTCCCCTTCAAGGATGATTTCCCCTTGGGTCATGTTGTAGTTTTCATTTCCGGCGATGATGGATGAAAGCGTACTCTTTCCTGCACCGTTTGGTCCCATGATTGCGTGTACTTCGCCCGCTTTTACTTCAAGATTGATTCCTTTTAATATTTCCTTGTCCTCTACTGAGGCATGCAGATTCTTTATAGTTAACATGCTAAATGTGTCTTTTAAAATTTTGTTGATTATCCTACCGAGCCTTCTAATGAGATCTCAAGCAATTTCTGAGCTTCCACTGCGAATTCCATCGGCAGTTTGTTCAATACTTCTCTACTGAATCCGTTAACGATCAGCGCAATGGCTTTCTCGGTTGGTATTCCTCTTTGGTTGCAATAGAAAACCTGGTCTTCCCCGATTTTTGAAGTCGTTGCCTCATGCTCAACTTTCGCCGAAGTGTTCTTCGATTCGATATACGGGAAAGTATGTGCGCCACAATTGTTACCCATCAGCAACGAGTCGCATTGCGAGAAGTTACGGGCATTGTCGGCTCTTGCAGAAATCTGAACCAGACCTCTATAGCTGTTTTGTGATTTTCCGGCAGAAATACCTTTGGAAATAATGGTCGACTTAGTGTTTTTACCCAAGTGGATCATTTTAGTTCCGGTATCGGCCTGCTGGAAGTTGTTGGTTACGGCAATCGAGTAAAATTCCCCGATCGAGTTATCGCCTTTCAAAATACATGACGGATATTTCCAGGTGATGGCAGAACCGGTTTCTACCTGTGTCCACGAGATTTTCGCGTTTTTCTCGCAAAGCCCTCTTTTGGTCACGAAGTTGAACACCCCGCCTTTACCCTCTTTATTCCCAGGATACCAGTTTTGAACGGTAGAGTATTTTATTTCGGCATCGTCAAGCGCAATAAGCTCAACAACGGCAGCGTGCAATTGGTTTTCATCGCGGCTTGGCGCGGTACAGCCTTCCAGGTACGATACATAACTGCCTTCATCGGCAACCACCAGCGTACGCTCAAACTGACCTGTTCCTCCCTGATTGATTCGGAAATAGGTAGACAATTCCATTGGGCAGCGAACTCCTTTCGGAATGTAACAGAAAGAACCGTCTGAGAAAACCGCCGAATTCAGGGCCGCATAGAAGTTATCTTTTTGAGGAACTACCGAACCGATGTATTTTTTAATCAGTTCCGGGTGCTCTTGGATCGCTTCTGAAATCGAGCAGAAAATAATGCCTTTTTCAGCCAACGTCTTTTTGAAGGTCGTCGCTACCGAAACCGAGTCCATTACGATATCCACCGCAACGCCGGTCAGCATTTTTTGCTCATCTATGGAGATACCAAGTTTTTTGAAGGTTTCCAGTAATTCCGGATCAACCTCATCCAAACTCTCGTATTTATCTTTTTTCTTTGGTGCCGAATAATAGGAAATCGCCTGAAAATCAGGTTTGATGTAATTGACATTGGCCCAGTTAGGCTCGGTCATCTCTTCCCAGGCTCTGAAAGCTTCCAGACGCCAGTCGGTCATCCATTCCGGCTCGTTTTTCTTTTTGGAAATGGCACGAACAATCTCTTCGTTCAATCCCGCAGGAAACGTATCCGATTCAATATCAGTATAAAAGCCGTACTCGTATTCTTTGTTCTCGAGCTCGACCTTTAAATCATCTTCAGTGTATTTTGACATTTTTTTAAGTCTTAAAGTTGTACAGTCTAAAGTTTATAAAGTCGGTTTATTCCGCTGACTTGTAGCCTTCAGACATTATTGATTATAGCGAGAAACTCTCACCACAACCGCAGGTTCTGTTCGCATTCGGATTGTTAAACACAAATCCTTTCCCGTTCAATCCACCTGAATATTCTAATGTGGTTCCCACTAAATAAAGGAAACTCTTTTTATCCACCGCAATTTTTATATCATTGTCTTCGAACACTTTATCATCTTCGCCTAAAGCCTTGTCAAACTTTAAATCATACGACAGTCCGGAACATCCGCCACTTTTTACGCCCACACGAACATAATCCGTCGCAGTGTTGAAACCGTCATCCTCCATTAAAAATGCGATTCTCTTTTTTGCTGTTTCAGATACTTTAATCATAACGTTTATACAGATTAATTCTAATTTACTGCAAAGGTATCACATTAAAGGGTTTTTACAATACCAGCTAACATTTTTATAACTTATTCGTTCATAGCCAATAACTATGATTGATCGTAAAATTGCAGGATCAGGCAATATTTAGTAATTTGCAGGCGTATTCTACAACCCGAAACAACTGCAAAATGAAATTATACCCGATTGAATGCGGCAATTTTAAACTCGATGGCGGCGCAATGTTTGGCGTGGTGCCGAAAACCATCTGGAGCAAAACCAACCCGGCTGATGAAAACAACCTTATCGATATTGCGGCGCGCTGCCTGTTGATTGAGGACGGCAATCGCCTGATTTTGATCGATACCGGTATGGGCGACAAACAATCGGAGAAGTTTTTTGGGTATTACTCGCTTTGGGGCGATGACACTATTGATAAATCCTTAGCGAAATATGGTTTTCACCGCGACGATATTACCGATGTGTTTATGACGCACCTGCATTTCGATCATTGCGGCGGAAGCGTGCAGTGGAACAAAGACCGCACAGGATACGAACCGGCCTTCAAAAATGCGACGTTCTGGAGCAACGACAACCATTGGGACTGGGCGACAAAGCCGAATCCGCGTGAAAAAGCTTCCTTCTTAGCTGAAAATATCCTTCCAATGCAGGAAAGCGGGCAATTGAAATTCATCAACCGCCCGGAAGGCGACTTTCAAAAAAAATCAGAATTGGATTTCGGTCTCCTATTCGTAGACGGTCATACCGAAAAAATGATGATACCGCACATACAATACCAAGATAAGACCATCGTTTTTATGGCAGATTTATTGCCAACCGCAGGACACATTCCGCTGCCTTACGTTATGGGCTACGATACCCGCCCCCTGTTGACCTTACCCGAAAAAGCAAAATTCTTAACCACTGCAGCTAAAAACAACTACTATTTGTTTTTAGAACACGATGCCCATAATCAGATTATCACTGTAGAAAATACCGAAAAAGGCGTTCGCCTGAAAGAAGTATTCCGCTGCGAAGACATTATCGGATAAAAATCACAAGCGTTTTAGGGTCAGTCAATTAGAAAGCTGTTAATTTTATATTAAACTTTTATTTGACATATCAATTATTTAAAAATCCTTAGTATTTTTGAGTAAAGATTTCGTTCGTGGAAAAATTAAACAATATTATTTTTTACAACATCGATCATAGTATCCGTTTGTACCGAATGTATGCGCAGAAGAAATTACGCGAACACGGTTTTAAAATCACCATAGATCAATGGCTGGTTATAAAATGTATCCTTGAAAACCCTACGATTACGCAGCATGAATTGAGCGAACTGGTTTTCAAAGACAATGCCTCGGTAACAAGGATTATTGATTTGCTGGTAAAAGCCAGGTATCTCGAAAAGACTATTAACCCGGACGACAGAAGGAAATTTATACTGAAAGTGACTAAGGAAGGTGAGGAAATCATCGGGAACGTTCAGGAAATTGTGTTACAAAACCGAAGCAAAGCACTGAAGGGAATCGATCAGCGTGAACTGGAAATTGCCGATGCGGTTTTGAGAAAAATAATTACAAATTGTAAATAATAAGCGTCAGTCGGAAAATCATCAATCAAAAAACGAACGTTATGATTAAGGTTGTTTTATTTTTAATTACAGTAGCAATTACTGCAGTGAGCTATCTTTTCATCTAAAGAGGCTCATTTTTTTGCGCCTATCTTACCCTGCAAAAGCCATCCCTATTCCGTTTATAACAAATTGTTAATTTTCATTGTGATTGTAACAATTTGAAATACTTTAGACCTATTCAAAAAACTACTTACGAATATGAATATAATCAAGTCTTATTATGTATGCGCTGCACTGGCCTTAGCGCTGGCGGGCTGCGGTACCCAGAAAATGGTTTCCACAAATGCTGAAAACATTGATAAACTGCCACTAAAAGTTGGCAAAATCGCTGAAAATGATTTAAAACGCTGGAGCCATCTGGATCTAGCAAAAGACACTGTTCCCGGAATGAGTGTAGATAAGGCTTATGCCGAATTGCTAAAAGGGAAAAAAAGCACCAAAGTTATCGTTGGAGTAATCGATTCGGGCATCGACATTGAGCATGAAGACCTGAAACCTGCCATCTGGACCAATCCAAAAGAAACGGCAGGAAACGGCAAAGACGACGACAATAACGGTTATATCGACGACATCCATGGCTGGAATTTCCTTGGCAATGCCGAGCACGAAAACATGGAATTCGTCCGTATCCTGAAAAAAGGTGATGACGGATCGGAAACGTATCGAAAAGCCAAGGCCGAACACGAAAAAGAAATGCAGGAGAACATGCAGGGCAAACAACAACTTGATTTCATAATGGCAGGAGACAAAGCTGTCGCAGATCATCTGAAAAAGAAAAACTATACCCTGGAAGATCTTAAGAAAATGGAAACTACGGATCCGACTTTACTGCAATACAAAGGTATGATGACGCAAATCCTGTCACAAACCACCAGAGGAGATTTCGACAGAGACATTGAAGAGTTTAAAGAACACATTTACGGCCAAATCAACTATCATCTCAACCTTCAGTTCGACGGCAGAAAAGCGGTAGGCGACAATCCTGAAGACTTAAACGACAGAAAATACGGAAACAACAATGTAATCGGTCCTGAGAAAAAAGGCGCAAAACACGGTACTCACGTAGCCGGAATTATTGCCCAAACCCGATTTAATAACAAAGGCGGAGACGGAGTTGCAAGCAACAATGTGCAAATTATGCCTGTTCGCGCCGTTCCGGATGGTGATGAATATGATAAAGACATCGCTTTGGCTATCCGCTATGCGGTAGACAATGGGGCTAAAGTAATCAACGGAAGCTTCGGAAAATACTATTCCACACACAAGGAATGGGTTCACGATGCCATCAAATATGCAGCGTCTAAAGATGTTTTGGTAATTTTCGCTGCCGGAAACGAATCGTATGATTTAGACACAATGAACAAATACCCAACAGATTCTTATGATGGTCAGCCGGAAGTGGCAAACAATGTATTAATCATAGGGGCAACAGCGCCAAGCTATGGCTCAGGAATGGTGGCGACTTTCTCAAACTACGGAAAAAACAGCGTGGATATTTTTGCCCCTGGGGATAAAATTTATGCTACAACGCCAAGCAACACTTACCAATATCTGCAAGGGACTTCAATGGCATCGCCAAATGTTGCAGGAGTAGCGGCTTTAATCCGTTCTTACTATCCAAGCCTGACTGCCGCTCAGGTAAAACAGGTGATTATGGATTCGGGAACTACTCTAACGCAGAATGTAACCGTTGGCGAAACACAACTGACAAAATCATTCAAAGAGGTTTCCAAATCAGGGAAAATCGTAAATGCATATAACGCTTTGGTAATGGCAGCCAACATGGCGAAAAAATAATTATATTTGACTATTGTATAATCGGAAGGGAACATTTTTCCCTTCCTTTTTATTTAATCGAAAATGAAAAAACAGCTTTTACTTTCCCTATTCGCGTACTGCGGCGTTTTTGCGCAAAAAAATCCAAATCCCGGCTACTGGCAGCAACATGCCGATTATAAAATGGAGGTTTCCATGGATGTGAAAACGTATCAGTACAAAGGAAAACAAACCTTAGTCTATACCAATAATTCTCCGGATACCTTGCGCCGCGTGTATTATCATCTGTTCAACAACGCTTTCCAGCCGAACAGTGCGATGGATGCCCGCCTGAAAGCAATTAAGGATCCTGACGGACGAATGGTTACTAAAGTAAAAGTAGGTGATAAAGAAACCAAAGAAAGTCGTATTTCAGCTTTAAAGCCAAATGAAATCGGTTACCTGAAGATTTCAAATCTAAAACAGGACGGACTGGCTGCAGCTAATAAAGTTGTAGGAACAATTCTGGAGGTGGATCTGGCAAAGCCGATTGTACCAGGTGCTTCCACAACATTTACTTTGGACTTTAACGGACAGGTTCCGGTTCAGATCCGACGTTCCGGAAGAAACAACAAAGAAGGCGTGGAATTGTCAATGGCGCAATGGTACCCGAAAATGGCCGAATACGATTTCGAAGGATGGCAGGCAGAACCTTACATTGCAAGAGAATTTCACGGCGTTTGGGGGAATTTTGACGTAAAAATTACCATAGATAAGAAGTACGTTTTAGGCGGAACGGGCTATCTGCAAAACAAAAACCAGATCGGTCACGGTTATCAGGATGCGGGCGTAACAGTCGCGGTTCCGAAGAAACAAAAGACATTGACCTGGCATTTCACAGCACCAAACGTTCATGATTTTACCTGGGCTGCTGATAAGGACTACCTGCACGACATCGCGCAGGTTCCCGGCGGAGCAACGCTTCATTTCCTGTACAAAAACAATCCGAAAATCATCGAAAACTGGAAAAACCTGCAACCGAAAACCGTACAGTTGATGCAGATTTACAACCAAACCGTGGGGCAATATCCCTACGAACAATACTCTGTGATCCAAGGCGGCGACGGTGGAATGGAATATGCGATGTGCACGCTAATCCTGGGAGAAGGCACATTTGACGGATTACTTGGCGTTACCGCGCATGAAATGGCACATTCCTGGTTCCAGCACGTATTGGCTTCCAACGAGGCTAAAAACGGATGGATGGACGAAGGCTTCACGACATGGCTGGAAAACTACGGTTTGAATGAATTGGCTGCCAAAAAAGTAGACAATCCGCACGCAGATTCGTATGCAGGATATTATTCTTTGGTAAAATCCGGGAAAGAGCAGCCGCAAACCACGCATTCCGATCGCTACGACGAAAACCGTCCTTACAGCATTCAGGCGTATAGCAAAGGGAATATTTTCCTTTCGCAACTGGAATACCTCATCGGAAAAGACAACCTGATGAAAACCATCAAAAGGTATTATTCCGAGTATAAAATGACACACCCGACGCCGAACGACATCAAGCACACTGCTGAAAAAGTTTCAGGCGCAAATCTGGACTGGTATTTAACCGAATGGACCAAGACTACCAATACCATCGATTACGGCATTAAAGCGGTAGAAGAAAACAATAAAACAACGAAAGTGACTTTGGAGCGCATCGGAAGAATGCCAATGCCTTTAGATATTGTAGTAATCTATGAAGACGATACTGCCGAAAGTTTCTACATCCCGCAAACATTGATGCGCTGGACAAAAGACAATCCGTTCCCCGCGGTAAAAAGAACTGTTACAGATGGCTGGGACTGGGCATATCCGACCTTCGAGTTTACCATCAACAAAGAAAAAGGTTTCATAAAAGCCATCATCATCGACCCTATGGAAATCATGGCCGATATTGAAAAAACCAATAACGTTTACGCTAAGAAATAAAATTTAAAACGCTGCTCTAAAAAGGCAGCGCTTTTTGCATTTTTGATTGATGATTTTTCTTTTTTTCTTCCTAAACGGTAACGGCATCGGAAGCTCCAAGTTGTTCTTTTTTCCAGTAGGGCTTAATCAATTTGTTTTGTTTATGGTTCAATACCATCAGAATCACAGTTACAATCGAACAGAATATAGTGGCCTGCAGTGTGCCTTCCGGTCCGAATTCACCGCCGGTAATTATCACAGCTCCTTCAATTTTTGTCGTTAACAGGCTGCTTGTTTTCTCAGTACCGGAAGTGATCGCTCCAAAAATACCGGACTGCATAAAATTCCATGCAAAATGAATCGCAATCGGAAACCATAAATTTCGGCTGTAAATATAGGCCGCACCTAATAAAAGCCCCGCCTCTACTGCAACACAAAGACCTGAAAGAAGTGAGCTTCCCGGATTGACAAGATGCAATGCGCCAAAAAGTACTGCTGAGATGAGTAACGCAATATAGCTTCCCAATTTCTCTTCCATGATTCGGAAAATAATGCCGCGTATCAGAATCTCTTCAAAAATGGCCACGGTAAATGCGATCGTTAAAGGTATGATGATAAAGGAAACCGGATTGACGGACACGATTGTAAAACCTCCGCCCAGATAAATCACAAATATGGTTAAAGACTGTAATGCCACACCGATTAAAGTCCCTAAAAGTAAATTTTTTGCAATTCTTTTCGAAGACAATTCCGAAATCGTCCGTTTTTCATAAAGTCTAAAGAAAAAGCTATAACTCACGATAGCAAGAAGGGAAACAATAATGCCTTTAATAAGATTCCTGTAGTCCTTATTCAACGGGGTTAAACCCAGCAACTTCGCGGCTATTGTCTGTCCGATAACGACAAGTCCGACGCAAACGATCAGCCCTAAAATCATCTTTACCAGAGAGAAATTCAATATCTTTTGTCCCATGCTCTTTGCCTGCATAATTTTATGTTTTTTGTTGTTAGTAGTTTCAGCAAAGATAACTCAGTGCTACCCGCAAAAAATAGAATGAAATTTGCCTCCGCGCTTTTTTTTTACATCTTCTGAAATTGCTTCGGAAGAAATCCCGTCTGATCCTTAAACGTCCGGATAAAATGGCTTTGATCGGTAAAACCGCACCGGAAGGCTACATCGGTCAGGGTGATGCTTTCTTTTTTCATCAGTGAAAGGGATTGGTCTATTTTCAGCCTTCGCAGATATTCTCCCAAAGTACAGCCAAAATAACGGGGGAAATGTTTGGAAATCGTAATGGGGTTAACATTTAAAATCGCTGCCAGATGATGCAGGCTAGGATTCTCATCCCAACAATCATTTAACAACTCATACAATTGTTTTACCCAAGGCGGGCATTTTAATAACTGCTCTTTATGCTCCAGATTAGCAGCCAATTGCGCAAAAAGAATCCCTATAGTATCGTTTGTGAAGTTATCCTGCAGAAAACATTCTTTGTACATTTTAAGTATCAGGAACTTTGCCTTTGCATTATCACAAATTGCCTTTTCGAACATCGCTTCCGTAAATTCGAATTCCGTTAAAATGCTTTGTTCTATCTCAATGTTGATGTTATTGGAAGGAAATTGTGTTTCGTAGTTGAGATGTAGCTCATCGCTGTGATAAAACAATAGGGAACCGGGAGATACTGTATGCGAGGTGTTTTTTCTCTTTTCAATTGTACCCCCTTTCAGGAAAAGCGTAATATGGGCATTTTCATGGGAGTGCCAGCCTTCAAAAACCTTCTCCCTATATTCGGTCTCTACAACAGAAATCCCCTGCGTATTGTTATAGCATCTTTTTGTATTGCCTAAATATTTTTCTTTTTCTAACTCGTACATCCCGGGTAAACGTTACATTTTCAGGGATTTATTGCAAAAGATTAAAACTGTTTTTCCTTTGCTTTACCCGACGTGAATGTAAGATTAAACCGTATTATTTCAAAGTTAAATTTTAAGGAATTCTGAAATGTCTGCTAATACTTTTTTAATTCATTGAGTTTATCCTAATGCTCGCTTTCACCAAAGCCAGCGCTCTTATTTTCGACAACTCCACATCTTTATCCTGATGGTGTTTATTCTGGCTCACAAGCCTCACATTACCATCAAATTCCGACTTCTGGATATATTTTACGGTAATGTATTCCTCGCCGCCCATATCGATGCTCAGCAGGTACATCTCTCCCCAGAAAATCTCATTTTTAATGTCGTTGATTTCCTTATACAGCACAATATCGCCGCTCTTTAAAAGTGGATACATGCTATCACCGGTAATATAAACCGCGCCGTCACATTTCGGCAGATGCGGAATTGAGATGTGGTCCAAAGGCTCCTGCGACTTGGAATCTTTAAACAAAGGCACTAATCCGGCCACAGCTTCAATGTCGTACAAAGGTATTTGTTGCGCATCCAAAGCTCTGTCTGTTTTTAACTTATAGGTTTCAACATTCTTATTTGCCAAAAGCATTTCGCTCTCCACAAACATATTGCCCTGGCCTGTAAGCAGCCATATCGGATTTAAATCGCTGTATTTGGAAATGATTTCCTCCAAAGTGGAAGAACCGATGCTTTTATTCTCCTTTACCGCTTTGGAAATGGCACCCCTGCTTGCGCCGATGCTGTTCTCAAAAGCATAATAGCTGATGCTTTTTTTCTCTATGTACTGGCCTAATCGTTCTGAAACCATAAGATTTTTGTTTTATGCTGAAACAAATTTAGGAAAAAAATCTAAAAAACAAG
>NZ_CAMLMK010000027.1 GCF_946481155.1 uncultured Flavobacterium sp. | reverse complement strand
ATACTATCGCAGTAACAGCCACAGCCATCCGAATTCCGGTTGTAGGTGGTCACAGCGAAGCGGTAAATGTTCAGTTCGAAAATGATTTTGATGTTAATGAAGTGCGCTCCATCCTTCACCACACACCAGGCGTAACTGTACAGGACAACCTGGAGACAAAAACCTATCCGATGCCAATTTACGCACAGGGAAAAGATGATGTTTTCGTAGGCCGAATCCGTCGTGACGAAAGCCAGCCCAACACTTTAAACATGTGGATTGTGGCTGATAATCTTCGAAAAGGAGCCGCTACCAATGCCGTTCAGATCGCTGAATATCTGGTAGAAAATAAACTAGTGTAATAAAAACCATATAAAAAAATCCGTTTAGCGTAAAAGTTAAACGGATTTTTTATATTTGTTTGTAATGAATAAGAAACTGCAAAATCTCAGCCTTTCGCTACTGATTGCAATGTTGTTCGCAATATTGTTTCAATCGGTGCATTCGTATGAGCATTTGGCAAAGCAGTTTACTGAAGAACATTGCGACCACAAATACAATACTTCCAAAACCGAATTCTCGCATAGCCATCATGATTTTGACGACTGTTTTGTCTGCGAATTCTCGTTTAACAATTCCGTTCCTGTTGCATTTTTCTCTTTTAGCTTTTTCAGAACAGCTGCAACGGAAACTCTTCCAATTGCCGCTATTGAGAAACCTGTTGTATTTTCAGGAAGTTTCTTTTCGCTTCGGGGACCGCCTTGTTTTATTGGATAAATACCCATGTCGAAATCTTTTTCGGCTGCACTTTTATACAATAATTCAATCACAAAATCCATGAAATCAATTTTTACAGCCCTTTTTATAGGGTTTTCCATATTTGCCTTTGGGCAGAATTCCCTCAATGGGACAATATCAGATCATAACGGTAAACCAATCGAGAGCGTAACGGTTTCCATTCCCGAATTGCACAAGGAAACTATTAGCGACCCGACTGGAAAATATACTTTCACCAATTTACCCTCCGGAACCTTCAGTCTGACTTTTTCCTTCATCAGTTATGCCAATAAAACAATCCGTATTTCGCTGAACCAAAAAGAAACAGTTTTAAATGTGACGTTAGAAGAAACTTCCACACATATGGACGAGGTGATTGTTTCCACGGTTTTCAACAAATTGCAATCACAAAATGTGATGAAAGTCGAACACCAATCTATAAAGCAATTACAACAGAAAGGTGCGGCCACATTAGCGGAAGGACTGGCCACTATCCCCGGTGTTTCCCAAATTTCTACAGGAACTTCCATCGGAAAACCAGTAATTCGCGGCTTGAGCGGAAATCGTGTTTTAGTATATTCGCAAGGCGTTCGCCTGGAAAATCAGCAGTTCGGGGACGAGCACGGCCTGGGAATGAGCGATGCCGGGACAGAAAGCGTTGAAGTGATTAAAGGCCCGGCGTCTTTGCTTTACGGATCGGATGCTTTGGGTGGCGTGCTGTATTTCAATCCCGAGAAATTTGTAAAACCGAACAGCTTTTCCGGAAATTTCAACCAGAAACTGTTTTCCAATACACAAGGAAGCAATTCTACTTTTGGGATAAAATCGTCTTCGGAAAACTGGAAATTCCTAACCCGCGCAAGCTATTCTACGCATGCGGATTATAAAACACCTTCTGATGGAAAAGTCATCAACACGCGTTTTATCGAAAAAGACTATAAAATCGGAATCGGGTACGCCGATACTTATTACAATTCCGAATTCCGATACAATTACAACAATCTCCATATCGGTTTACCTGAAGAAGAAATTGCAAATGAAAACTTCAGAACGCCATTATATCCAAAACAGGACATTGACAACCACATCCTGAGTCTGCACCAGAAATATTTCTTCAGAAATTCCAAACTGGAAGCTGATTTGGGCTATACCTTCAACAACAGAAAAGAATTGGAAGCAGTCGATGAAGTAGCATTGCATATGAAACTGAAAACAGCGAGTTACAACGTGAAATACCATCTGCCAAAATTCGGGAAACTGGAAACAATTTTAGGCGTTCAGGGTTTGCATCAGACAAATGAAAATAACGGCGAAGAAGTATTAATTCCGGATGCCGAAACAAACGATATCGGCGCACTGATTACCACGAATTACGAATGGAAATCCAATACGCTTCAGGCAGGAATCCGTTATGACAACCGAAAAATAAAAACAGAAACCCATGGTGTTTTTGGAGAGGAAGGCTATTTTTCAGCTATCGAAAAAAGCTTTGAAAGTTTTAATGCCTCGTTAGGCTACAAAACCAAATTACAGGATAATCTGACGCTTCGTATGAATGTCGCTTCAGGATTTCGCGCACCAAATTTAGCAGAACTGACTTCTAATGGCGTGCACGAAGGCAGCAATCGTTATGAAATCGGAAATGCGGATTTAAAAAACGAGCAAAACATCCAGGCTGATATAAATCTGGAATATGGCAATGCGCATTTTGAGTTTTTTGCCAACGGATTTTACAATCATGTGAACGATTTTATCTTCATTTCCCCTACCGGAACTGTAATCGACAGCAATGATGTTTATGAATATATTCAGGATAATGCTGCATTATATGGTGGCGAAGTTGGGATTCACCTGCATCCTCATCCTTTGGATTGGTTACATTTCGTAAGCAGTTTTGAAAGCGTAACAGGGAAAAAAGATAATGGCGATTACCTTCCTTTGATTCCGGCTAAAAAATTATCTAATACAATCCGAACTGAATTTGATGTACAGCAATGGCTGAAAAAAGGTTATGCTTTGCTCAATGTTGATTACGTTTTCCAAAAAACCGACATCAGTTCCTTTGAAACAAAATCAAGCGACTATATGCTACTGAACTTTGGTCTTGGCGGAAATATCAACATCGGAAAAACGAAATTTGATCTTTCATTAAACGCAAACAACCTTTTGGACAGAACCTATATCCCGCATCTGTCGCGTCTGAAAACCGATGGCATTCCGAATATAGGGAGGAACATCATCCTGGGGCTGAACTTCAATTTTTAACTTTATGTAAAAGAGAGTTTTACCTATATTTGTGAACAACCAAACAACTACCAATGAAAAATACGATAACCGCCGCTGCCGTAATTTGCAGTTTAACCATGAATGCACAAGCGCAAAAAGACCAGGGAGGCCTAAAATACCCCGAGACCAAAAAAACAGACCATACCGACACCTATTTTAACGTAAAAGTAAACGACCCTTATCGTTGGCTGGAAGATGACCGTTCAGCGGAAACCGGCGCTTGGGTTAAAGCTCAAAACGAAGTGACTTATGGTTATTTGAAGCAGATCCCGTTTCGTGATGCTCTAAAGGCGAGAATGGAAAAGCTGTGGAACTACGAAAAAATCAGTGCCCCGTTTAAAGAAGGAAAATTTACTTATTATTATAAGAATGACGGCTTGCAGAACCAATCGGTTTTGTACCGAAAAGACGCATCGGGCAAGGAAGAAGTTTTTCTGGACCCAAACACTTTTTCTAAAGACGGAACCACTTCGCTGGGCAGCCTCGATTTCTCGAAAGACGGTTCCAAGGTGGCTTATGCCATTTCGGAAGGCGGCAGTGACTGGCGAAAAGTGATTCTGATGGATGCTAACTCAAGAAAAATCCTTGAAGATACTATTGTCGACGTAAAATTCAGCGGTGTTTCCTGGAAAGGCAATGAAGGTTTTTATTATTCCAGCTATGACAAGCCAAAAGGAAGCGAGCTATCAGCTAAAACCGATCAGCACAAACTGTATTTCCACAAATTGGGAACGGCGCAGAAAGAGGATAAAGTAATCTTTGGCTTAGACCAGAAAAGAAGGTATGTTGACGGAAGCGTTACCGAGGATAATAAATACCTGGTGATCTCAGCGGCAAATTCCACTTACGGAAATGAACTGTACATCAAAGACCTGACAAAGGAAAACAGCCCGATTGTCACTGTAGTGGATAATTTTAACAACTCAAGTTATGTCATCGAAAATGAAGGAAGCAAACTTTTCATTGCTACGGATTTAAATGCTCCCAACAAAAGGATTGTAATGGTGGATGCCGCTAATCCGAAACAGGAAAACTGGAAAAACTTCATCGCAGAAACGGATAACGTACTTTCGCCATCCACTGGTGGAGGTTATTTCTTTGCGCATTATATGAAAGATGCTGTTTCCGTGGTAAAACAATACGATTATACCGGAAAAATAGTGAGGGAAATTACCTTGCCGGGAATCGGTACGGCCAGTGGTTTTGGCGGCAAGAAAGCTGAAAAGACCTTATATTTCTCTTTTACCAATTATATTACCCCGGGATCTATTTACTCATTTGATCCGAAAACGGGTAAATCTATTATCTATCAAAAACCTAAAGTAGATTTCAACGGCGACGATTATGTTTCGAAACAGGTTTTCTACACTTCGAAAGACGGCACAAAAATCCCAATGATCATCACGCATAAAAAAGGTTTGAAGCTGGACGGCAAAAACCCAACAATGCTCTATGGTTATGGAGGTTTCAATGTGAGCCTGACGCCGAGTTTCAGTATTGCCAATGCAGTCTGGATGGAAAATGGCGGGATTTATGCAGTGCCGAATTTACGCGGAGGCGGGGAATACGGTAAAAAATGGCACGACGCCGGTACAAAAATGCAAAAACAAAATGTGTTCGATGATTTTATCGCTGCCGCAGAATACCTAATCGCGAATAAATACACTTCAAAAGATTTCCTTGCTGTTCGCGGAGGATCTAACGGCGGTTTGCTTGTTGGTGCTACGATGACACAACGTCCGGATTTAATGAAAGTAGCTTTACCGGCTGTGGGTGTATTGGATATGCTGCGTTATCACACCTTTACAGCGGGAGCGGGATGGGCCTACGATTATGGAACCTCGGAAGAATCTAAAGAGATGTTTGATTACATTAAAAACTACTCACCGGTTCATAACGTTAAAAGCGGCGTACATTACCCGGCTACAATGGTTACAACAGGCGATCATGATGACCGTGTGGTGCCCGCACATAGCTTTAAATTTGCTGCCGAATTGCAGGACAAGCAAACCGGAACCAATCCAACCTTAATCCGCATCGATATTAAAGCGGGGCATGGCGCAGGGAAATCGGTGGCGGCAACGATTCAGGAGAATGTGGATATTCAGGCATTTACCTTATACAATATGGGAATTATGGCTTTGCCTCCGAAGATTAAAGCTCAAGTAAAAATGTAATTGTGAAAATTGCAAATCCGTTTATTTAAGCGGATTTTGTTTTAATTTACAATCGCAAACAAAATTAATATGAAAAGTAAATTCTATCTTGATATCGAATCTCCCTGCTCTGAAGATTTCAGTAAATTCACCCCTACAACAAAAGGTGGATTTTGTGATTCCTGCAGTAAAGAAGTATTTGATTTTACAAAATCATCCCCAAAAGAGATCGCGGATTATTTTAACAGCGAAAAAGATGCAGATGTATGCGGAAGATTTAAAACCAGTCAAATAAACAGTAATACTGCGTACGACGTTAAAAAGAAAAATGTTTTCGGTTTTTTAAGCGGCATCGGTTTAGCTTGTCTTTCGCTTTTTAATAGTTCCATCGTACAAGCCCAAGAAATTAAGCCTCAGGAAAAATCAGATGCTACCGACAATAAGACTATTGACATTAGCGAACAGGAATTTATAACTGTAAAAGGCATTGTGAGCGAAGCAGGCTTGCCATTACCCGGTACAAGCGTTGTACTTCAAGGCACTACAACAGGAACCCAAACAGATATGGACGGAATTTTTGTTTTTCCTAAAAAACTAAAAAAAGGAGATGTGCTGGTTTTTGACTTTATCGGTATGGAACCAAAAAAAGTAACTGTTGACAAAGGAAATTCTGATTTAAAAGTAGAATTAAAAGTCGACATGGAAACTTGCGATTTTATAATGACAGGTAAAGTGGCTAAAAAAGGAATTTACTCCTCAAAGAAATAACTGTAGCTAATGAAAAAAAATTATTTTCTTTTTATAGTATTCTTTACCTCAGTACTTAATGCCCAAATTTCAGATTTTAATGCAACCGATTTCACCAAAGCCGACAATATAGCTAAACTAAATAACGGGGAAAACTTAAACAACCCACCTATTCTTTCGCATAAACTCACTAATAAACTTAGTACCGATGTAGAAAAATTTAGGGCCATTTTTTATTGGGTTTGCGATAATATTCAGGCGGATGATAGCCAAAATACAAAAATTATAAATAACAGAAGAAAGTTCAAAAATGATAGTTTAGCCTATATTGCATGGAATAATCAATACCGAAAAAAAGTACTAAAAGATCTTTATAAGTATAAAAAAACAACCTGCACCGGCTATGCCTATTTAATCAAAGAGTTGTGTTTTTTAGCAAATATTGAATGTGAAATTATTAATGGCTATGGAAGAACAATAGATCAAAATGTTGAATCATTAGAATTAGTGAACCATTCATGGAATGCTGTTAAATTAGACAATAAATGGTATTTATGTGATGCGGCGTGGGCAAGCGGTTATGTAGATTCTAAATCAAATTTCATAAAAGAATTTAACGACGGCTATTTTTTAACTGATCCCAGCTTATTTGCAAAAAATCATATTCCAATTGAGAAAAAATGGTTTCTTCCTGAGGACACTACACAAATTAATAGTAATATCCCTCCAATTGTTTACGGTGAAACTTTTAAATTAAATGTCAATCCTATTACACCAAATACAATGGTTGTAAATTGTAAAGAAGGTGCTGTCGTGCTTTTTAGTTTTAAAAATCTGGATAATAAAAAACACATCCCCTCTCTCATTGAATTAAGTGGAGAAAAAGAAATTCCATATAACATTTATAATATTCAATACAATAATGAATTAACAACTTTTAATCATAAGTTTGACAAGAAAGGAAATTTTGATGTTCATCTTAAAGTCGAAAATAACATTGTTGCGACTTATGTTATTAAAGTAAAAGACAATTAACTACAATAGATAAAAAAAGCGTTCGCTGAGGCGAACGCTTTTTTTTATCTAAATTCTTTGTAAGCAACATACTTACCAGTAGCAATGTCAAAACGATGCTTAGTAATTAACTTGAAACCACCATTAATAATTGCTGCAGTATCAATAATTTCCTCATCAATATTTAACTCGCATTTCTCCGGTTCATTTTTCGGATACCTGATAGCAAAAAATCGTCCCACCGAAGATGAATACGCATCAGGAATATAACGGGTCATCAGCCTTTTTTCTCCATCACAATAATAAAAAAATTGTACTGCATCGTCTCCCTTCGTGCTATAATATTTATAAACTTTCCCTACGGAATAAGTCCTATCCTTACGATCCCATTCTATTGCAGTATTGTTGTCATTGACCATCCAAACAAAAATCAATACCATAGCAAGAAAGATAAGCTCTCCAGCCAATTTTCCTTGATTCGGGTCGCGCATTCCTAGAAACGATTGTCGCCGTCCAGCATTCTTCCGAGACCGCCAAGCAAACTGCCTTCGTCTCTTCCGCTACCGCCTGCTGCCGGTGCTGATGCGATGATTCTGTCCGCCAATCTGCTGAAAGGCAACGACTGTATGTAAACGATACCCGGTCCGCGAAGTGTTGCATAAAACAAACCTTCTCCTCCAAAAACCGAATTTTTAATCCCGCCGATGAATTCGATATCGTAATCCACATCTTTGGTAAAACCAACAATACATCCGGTATCTACTTTCAATACTTCACCAGGCTGTAATTCTTTACGGGCCAAAGTCCCTCCGGAGTGTACAAACGCCATTCCGTCGCCTTCTATTTTCTGCATGATGAAACCTTCCCCGCCGAATAATCCGCGGCCTAATTTCTTGGAAAATTCGATTCCCACGGAAACACCTTTAGCGGCACATAGGAATGAATCTTTCTGGCAGATGAATTTCCCCTGGTATTTCGTTAAGTCAATCGGAACAATTTTTCCCGGATAGGGTGAAGCGAACGATACTTTTCTTTTTCCGCCATCCTGGTTCATATAAGCAGTCATGAATAAGCTTTCACCTGTCAGGACACGTTTTCCGGCGGTCATTAATTTTCCTAAAAATCCTTGTTGCTGACCAGAACCGTCACCAAAAATAGTTTCCATTTTGATGCCGTTTTCCATCATCATAAAACTTCCGGCCTCAGCAATTACTACTTCCTGCGGATCTAATTCTATTTCAACATATTGCATTTCTTCACCATAAATATGGTAATCGATTTCGTGTGCTTGCATAATTGTATTGGTTTTTTGATTATGGTAATTAGACGCTCGTGGTCAGAAGATGTTACATCAAATATGGAATTCGGATTATTTTAAAACCGATTTTCGAATAATGTAATTAAAGAACTTATAGCCCAGTTTCGAACGCAGGAATTGCATTGCATTCGCATCAAAACCGATAGTATGGCGCGTAAAGTTTTTACAAGGGCTATTAGCAATTTTGAATAACGCCTTTGTAATCTTCGGCGTGAGATTTGTATTTTTCTTCGTTTTTTTATGCAGGATCGCCGTCACTTTTTCCATCATTCGATTGTACGACGGAATTGAGGTAGCATCTGATTTTACGACATGACTCTGAAAGGCTGTCGGTGCATTGCCAAACTGGACTGTACTCACACTCACATTGAAATCCAAAAGCTCATACGCCATACATTCCGAAAAGCTCTCCACCGCTTTCTTGGTAGAATGGTAAAAACTCCCCAAAGGTAAGTTCACCAATCCGGCAATCGAAGAAATATTAATGAACTGTCCGAATTGCTGCTCTCTGAAAACCGGAATAAAAGCACGGCATATTTTCACCACGCCCAGCCAATTCACCTCAACGATATGCTTGATTTTGTCGTCTTCGGAAAGCTCTACAAAACTTCGGTAACCGATTCCGGCATTATTGATTATGGCATCGATGGTTTTATGATCTTCCAGGATTTTAGCTTTCGCGGCTTCAATACTTTCGGTGGAAGTCACATCTAACAGATAACTGCTCACGTTGGGAAGCCCAACCACTTCTTTCCCATGATCGAAACACGTCATGGTCGCAATAACATGCCAGCCGTTTTGTGAAAAATATTTTGCTGTTTCTTTTCCGATACCGCTCGAAGCTCCTGTAATCAATACCTTTTTCATGCCGGTCTTATTTATTGTAATCAATTTTCCCTACATGACGCATCACACGCACGATCTTGTCTTTTCTTCGGTTGGTATAGGAAGAGGAATTGGAGGCTTTAAATTTTCTTGGATTTGGCAAAATCGCAGCAATTCCCGCGGCTTCATATTTGGTTAGGTTTTTGGCATCTTTGCGGTACCAGTGTTCTGCGGCAGCCTGAGCACCATAAACACCATTGCCCATTTCAATACTGTTCAGATACACTTCCATGATGCGCTCTTTTCCCCAGATCAATTCAATCAATACGGTGAAATAGGCTTCAAGGCCTTTACGAAGATAGCTTCTTCCCTGCCACAAGAATACATTTTTAGCCGTTTGCTGTGAAATGGTGCTGCCGCCTTTCAGCTTTCTGCCTTTCTGATTGCTTTCATAAGCATTCGCCAAAGCTTTAAAATCGAAACCATTGTGTTTGATGAAATTTCCGTCTTCGCTGGCGATAACCGCTTTCTGTAAATTCACGGAAATATCTTCCAGCGGCACCCAATCGTGGCTGCAGGTCATTTCTTTACCGGCACTGTTTTGCTCTAAGGCACGAGTAACCATCAGCGGTGTAAAGGGAACCGGAATGAATTTGAAAAGAACTACGGATACGATAGACAATCCGAAAAGCCACAGAAACAGTTTGAAAAAAAAACGAAAGACTTTCCCTCCGAAACTGCGATTGGCATTCGATGATTTTGATTTTGCCGGTGCTTTTTTGACTGGTTTCCGTGTTGCCATTATACTAAATCTGCTAATTCCTGACCTACTAAACTTCCTATGGCAACGCCCATTCCTCCTAAGCGGACACCACAGCAGACATTTTCAGAAAGCTGTTCCACGATAGGTTTTTTGTGCGAGCCCAAACCCATGATTCCGCTCCAGCGGTGTGCAATCTTATATTCTTTATTGGGTAAAATTACTTCGCCCAATAATTGTTCTAAACGATTCTGTATTTTTTCGGTCAGGCCGAATTCGGTTGTGGTTTCTCCTTCAAAGTCTAGGTTTCTTCCACCCCCAAATAAGATTCGGTCCCCAAAATTTCTGAAATAAAAATAACCGCCTTCAATGTGGAAAGTCCCTTTAATATCCAGTCCCGGAATCGGTTCGGTAATCAAAACCTGTGCTCTGGCTGGTCGTACGGCACCTTTGGTAATCTGTCCGGCGAAGCCATT
This sequence comes from uncultured Flavobacterium sp., assembly GCF_946481155.1. The sequence continues at coordinate 18,249 of NZ_CAMLMK010000027.1, read as the reverse complement.
TGTTGCGAATAATACTTTTTTTGATGTGAAGGTAAAGTCGTTGGTTACAATTTGCACTCCGTTCCCTGAATCGTGAAAATCGGTAACGTTTTGCTGATTTAAAATCATGATGTTGTTAGCAATGGCTTCACGCATTAAAGCCTGCATCATGTTTCCGGTATCAATCTGTCCTTCAAAAGGATTGAAAATCAGATATTCCTGAATACCGTGAAAATCGAATCGATCGACTTCCTTGGCAAAAACATCGGATTTGAAAAGGGGTTTGAGAATGTCGTTTACGAAAGGTAGTTTCTGCAGGCATTCGGCATAAGTGTTTTCATGTTCTTTCAGAAACAGCTCGTAACCGCCGTATGGTTTGAAGTCTATGGTTTCATCCCCGAGCCGTTTGCGGAGCAACTGCAATCCGCTCCAGCGTTTTTGGATCAGCTGGATTACTTCCTCTTCGGTATGGTTTTTTAAATCTTCTATGATTTCCGAAAGGCTTCCGAAACAGGCAAAACCGGCATTTTTGGTGCTCGCTCCTTCAGGTAAAATCCCTTTTTCAAGGACAAGGATCTTGCTCTGCGGAAAACGTTCGCGAAGGCGTAAAGCTGCGTGAAGTCCGACAATACCGCTTCCTACCACGGTGTAATCCACGTTGGTAAACCAATTTTTCAGTTCCCAATAGCTAACGTTCATAACCCTTATTTTCTAGCTTTCATTTTATTTTTAATGGAATTGATTACCAAAGGCATGGTTGACAGCACTATGATTCCAATCACAATCAATTCGATATTTTTCTTAAGATCGATAATATCACGTTCTAATAGATAGGTATACAGATAATGTCCTGCATAAATAAGTACGAACGACCATAAGAACGAACTTACGATATTATAAAACATGAATTTTTTCTTTTCCATCATAACGATTCCGGCAACAATTGGCGCAAACGTTCTTAGTATCGGCAAAAATCTTGCGAAGATAATTGCTCGTCCGCCGTGCTTTTCAAAGAACAAACGCGACTGGATAAGGTATTTTTTCTTGAACCAGAAATTGTCTTCTTTCGAATACAGGAAATGGCCGCTTTTGGCACCGAACCAATACCCTACGATATTTCCGATGATACCTGCTACGGCAACCATCGAAGCTAAAACGGCTACATTGGTGAATTCATTCTCAATTAGGAATAATTCCTGCATTAAGGTTTCACTATAGATTCCGCTAAGGAAAAGCAAGCTGTCGCCCGGTAAAAAGAATCCGGCAAACAATCCGGTTTCGGCAAAAACGATAAACAATACTACGTAAATACCGATATGATGCCCGGCAATTTCGAGATTAATATAAAATTCAGGATTTAATAATTGGGTCCAGTGAAAATCTTCTTTCATTTGGAGGTATTTTTTTTAAATTAATTATCAGATTGTGTTTCCCATTTGTCCACTGCGCTGGTTGCCAAAGCATTTCCAAGTACGTTGGTCATACTTCTTGCCATATCGCAGAAGTGGTCAATAGGTAAAATTAAGGCGATCCCTTCCGGCGGAATACCGAACATCGCGCAAGTGGCCACCACTACAATTAAGGAAGCTCTTGGCACACCTGCAACGCCTTTGCTGGTTAGCATTAATACTAACAGCATGGTTAATTGTTTGTCTAAAGGCATGTCGATACCATAGACCTGGGCAATGAAAATACTGGCGAAGGTCATGTACATCATGCTTCCGTCAAGGTTAAACGAATACCCTAACGGCAATGTAAAGGAAACGATTCTTGGCTGGCAGCCGAAACGTTCCAGTTCTTCGACCATTTTCGGGAAAACGGCTTCGCTGCTTGTTGTTGAAAAAGCAATAAGAAGCGGACTTTTAATACGCTTTAATAATGTCCAAAGTCGGTTTCCTAATATCAGGTAGCCCACCGTTAGCAGCAAAATCCAAAGGATTATAATCCCGATGGCAAAAGCTAAAAGGTAATTCGCATAGAGACTGAAAATTTCAAATCCGTAATTCGCTACAGCTGCAGCAACTGCTCCGAAAACCCCTAATGGCGCTAACCACATTATATAGGTAACCATTTTCAGGACTACATGCGAGATTTTATCGAATAATTTTATTACCGATTTTCCTTCTTTTCCTAAAGTCGACAGCGCGATTCCGAAAAGGATGGAGAAGATTACAATCTGCAGGATTTCATTGGTGGCGAAGGCTTCGAAAATACTCTTAGGAACCACGTGCTTCACAAATTCCTCCAGGGAAAACGACTGTGTTTTTTCCAATAATTCGGAAGCAGAAGCACTATCGTCCATCTTAATATTAGTCCCTTTTCCGGGTGCCAAAGTATTTACCAGCACCATGCCCAGCAATAAGGAAACTAAAGAAGCTGTAATAAACCAGCCCATAGCTTTTGCTCCGACACGGCCTACCATTTTCATATCACCCATCTTGGCAATCCCCACCACAAGGGTTGTGAATACTAACGGAGCGATGATCATTTGGACCATTCGGATAAAAATGGTTCCTAAAAGTTTTATGTTTTTCGAGAAAATTTCTTTGGAATCGGCAAACTGATAATGAACAATTGCGCCTAAGAGTACCCCAAGAATTAATGCGACAATAATCGCTATAAAGAGTTTATTGTTATTGCTTTTCACTTCAAAATCAATTTTAGTTCGTGAAAATAGTCATATTTTTTGAAACGAGCCTTTCTTTAACCAACAAAAAGGAAAATGTTGCATAAATCTTTCGGTTTCAAAGAATTATGAAATATGCAATTTTTACTACAAAAAAAGTGTTAAAATAAAATAATTTACATTAAATAAACATATTGACCTCATTTAGTTCAACGAAAAGAATGAGAATTTCATAATAAGTTCTTAATTAAGCTGTTATAAATGCAGTCAATGTTATAAAATTTTACTTATTTAATAAAAATGTTAGATATATTTGCGATGAAAATCTAAAAACCAAATCAAATTAACTAATTATGAAGAACAAAATACTTACCGTTGCCCTACTGGTATTTTCTAGTATCGCCTTCGCACAAAGCGGAGGATCGTTCTGGAAAACTTCATCGAAGAAAAGTAACATTGTTACGACTCAGAGAGGAGCTGTATTGCCTACAAAGAATTTGTTTGATTTAGACATCGAAGGATTAAAAACCGCTTTGGCGAATTCGCCGACAAGGGGTGTTAATTCCGGAAAATCGAATGTGATTATCGCCTTCCCGAATGCGGAAGGGCAAATGGAACGTTTCCGTATTATGGAAGCCTCAAATATGGAGCCTGGGTTGGCAGACCGTTACCAGGAAATCAAATCCTATGTAGGACAAGGCGTTGACAACCCGACTGCCACAATCCACTTTAGTGTTTCTCCATTAGGTTTGCAGACGATGCAGATTAATGCGGACCAATCGGCTACTTTTATCGAACCTTATTCACAGGATTTAAGAACGTATTCTGTTTTCAGAAAAGCTGACAAACTGCAGTCTTTATCCCATTTTGAATGTACTGTAATTGATGATGCCCGCATGGCTGTAACCTCAGGAGAAGCCCTCAGACCAAACGCGGATGATAGTAAATTAAGAACTTTCCGTTTGGCCATGTCGGTTACCGGTGAGTATACTGCTTATTTCGGCGGGACAAAAGCATTGGCATTGGCAGCAATCAATAATACGATGACGCGCGTTAATGGAGTTTTCGAAAAAGACTTCGGCGTTCACATGAATTTAATTGCAAATAATGATGCCGTAATCTATACTTCTGCTTCAACTGATCCCTATTCAGCAGCGGCACAAGGAAGTGGTGGCGCATGGAATTCAGAATTACAATCTACACTAACTTCGGTAATCGGGGAAGCTAACTACGATGTAGGCCACCTCTTCGGAGCCTCCGGTGGTGGTGGAAACGCAGGTTGTATCGGATGTGTTTGCGTTAACGGTCAAAAAGGAAGCGGGTATACTTCTCCATCAGACGGAATTCCTTCAGGGGACAACTTCGACATCGATTATGTAGCACACGAATTAGGACACCAATTTGGTGCCAATCACACTTTTTCTCACGGAAACGAAGGAACTGGCGTAAATATGGAACCTGGAAGTGGTTCGACAATCATGGGCTATGCCGGAATTACAGCTCAGGATGTACAGCCTCATTCCGATGCTTATTTCCACGCGGTAAGCATTCAGCAGGTAACCAATAACATCAAAGCAAAAACATGTCCAACCAGCACGGCAACAGGAAACAGTGTTCCAACAGCAAATGCAGGTTTAGACTTTACAATTCCAAAAAGCACACCATTCATGTTAACCGGAAGCGGAACTGATGCTAACGGTGATGCGCTTACTTATGTTTGGGAAGAAATGGACAACGCTTCTTCCTCTCAAACAGGAGCAAGTTCTGCAGCAAGTGCTACTAAAACGTCTGGACCTACTTTCAGATCTTATACACCGACTACTTCTCCAACGCGATACTTCCCTAATATGTCCAGAGTTTTGGCGGGAGCAACTACAACAACCGGAACAGAAATTACGGTTGAGGCATTACCATCAGTAGCCAGAACAATGAATTTCAGAATGACTGTTCGGGACAACAGAGCGGGCGGACCGGCGAATAACAGTGACGACATGATCGTAACAGTTAACGGAACAGCCGGACCTTTCTCAGTTAGCGCACCAAACACAGCTGTATCTTGGGCTGGAGGCTCCTCCCAAACAGTTACCTGGAATGTTGCAGGAACAACAGCAAATGGCGTAAACTGTGCCAATGTTGATATTTTAATTTCAACTAATGGAGGAACAACCTGGTCAACTTTATTGGCTGCTACACCAAATGACGGTACGCAGGCAATTACGGTTCCAAATACAGCCGGAACACAAAACCGAATCATGATTAAAGGAACCAATCATATTTTCTTTGATGTTTCCAATACAAATTTCACAATTACGGCAGGTACCGGAGACACTACGGCGCCTTCAGCACCAACAAATCTTACAGCATCGGGAACTACACAAACTACAACTAACTTATCCTGGACAGCTTCGACAGATAATGTTGGCGTAACCGGATATGACGTATATCAAGGGGCGACGTTAAAAGCAACCGTTACGACAACTTCTTATGCTGTAACAGGCTTGACCGCTGCAACGGCGTACACTTTTTCCGTAAAAGCTAAAGATGCGGCCGGAAATATTTCTGCGGCAAGTAATACAGTTAATGTAACTACTTTATCATCTTCAGATACGGTTGCGCCTTCTGCTCCTACAAACTTAACGGCTTCAGGAACTACGCAAACTACAACAAACTTATCCTGGACAGCTTCGACAGATAATGTTGGCGTAACCGGATATGATGTGTATCAGGGGGCAACGTTAAAAGCTACCGTTACAACAACTTCTTATGCAGTAACCGGACTAACGGCTGCAACGGCTTATACTTTCTCTGTGAAAGCAAAAGATGCGGCAGGAAATATCTCCGCTTCAAGCAACACAGTAAATGTAACAACCTTGCCTGTATCAGCTGTGTACTGTACTTCGCAAGGAAATAGCGTAGCTGACGAATTAATCGGAAGAGTACAGATCGGAACAATCAACAACGCTTCAACAGGAGGAACAGGTTATACCGACTTCACATCGATTTCAACCAATCTGACAAAAGGCGCTTCAACAACAATAACGGTTACGCCTACATGGACCGGCTCGGTATATGCAGAAGGCTATGCAGTTTGGATTGACTATAACAACGATAAGGATTTTGCCGATGCAGGTGAATTGGTATGGAGCAATCCAGCTGTTTCAACCACACCGGTTTCCGGATCGTTTACAGTTTCAGCAACAGCTTTAACAGGAGCAACAAGAATGAGAGTTTCGATGAAATACAACGGAATTCCAACGGCTTGTGAAACATTTGACTATGGTCAGGTAGAAGATTATACCGTTAACTTAGTTGCCGGTTCTTCCGACACTACAGCTCCAACGGCTCCAACAAACTTAACAGCTTCGGGCACAACACAAACCACTACCAACTTATCATGGACTGCGTCAACAGATAATGTGGGAGTAACAGGATATGATGTGTATCAAGGTGCAACGTTAAAAGCAACCGTAACTACAACTTCTTATGCAGTGACAGGTTTAACGGCTAATACTGCTTACACTTTCTCTGTGAAAGCTAAAGACGCTGCCGGAAACATTTCTGCTTCAAGCAACACAGTGAATGTTACTACACTACCTGCATCAATTACTTATTGTAGTTCTCAAGGAAACAATACAAATGATGAAAGAATAGGAAAAGTGGTTTTCGGAACGATCAACAACACGTCAACCGGAACAGCAGGATATGAAAATTTCACTGCGCAGTCCACAAACGCGGGTCGTGGAACAGCTTATACTATTACTGTTACGCCAACTTGGACAGGTACTGTTTACTCGGAAGGCTACGCAGTTTGGATCGACTATAACCAAAATGGTGTTTTCACCGATGCGGGCGAATTAGTATGGAGTAATGCTGCGACTACAGCTACTCCGGTAAGCGGATCGATTACCATTCCTGCTGCAGCAACTTTGGGAGCTACCAGAATGAGAGTTTCGATGAAATACAACGGAGTGCCAACATCGTGCGAATCATTCTCTTACGGACAAGTAGAAGATTATACAGTAAACATCACTGCCGCAGCAAGAGAAATCGAAACGACTACCACGCTTTCAGCAGTTAAATTGTATCCTAACCCGGCTACAACTACATTGAGCGCAACTGAAGTTTCGGAAAACGCTACTTTCAGAGTGTATAATTTGTTAGGTCAGACGGTATTAAACGGCAAATTCAACAATGGCGCCATCGATATTTCAAATATCGGATCAGGAAATTACATTTTAGAGATTTCTGATAATGACAACGTGACCACAAAACGTTTCATTAAAAAATAATTGATCTTCTTAATCGAAAAAGCCTCGCAGTAGCGGGGCTTTTTTGTTAATTAAAAACCGAAAAATAATTCATCACGATAATTTTCTTACTTTAGCTTCTTTCAAAAAATAAAGGACCACAATGAAAAAACTGCTTATTTTAACTCTTGGAATGATGGGATTAACTGCTACTGCTCAGGATGTAATGACACCTGAACTACTATGGAAACTAGGCCGCGTAACACCAATCGGCATTTCAAAAGACGGAAAAAATATCGTTTATAAAGTTTCCACGCCTTCTGTGGAAGAAAACAAATCAAATTCGAAATTTTACACCATTCCGGTAAACGGAGGAACAGCCACTGAAGTTGCCGACACTAAAGATTTGGTTAAGGATAAAAATCTTTCTTCCGACGGAAAGTACCTTCTTTCCCACAAAGAAGTAAAAGTGGAAAAAGTATTGGGCAAGGATTTATACCCGGAACTTAAAAAAGCAGACGCACAGGTCTATGATGGTCTGGATTACCGTCATTGGGACACCTGGAACAATGGAACGCGTAACCATGTTTTCTATGCTGATAACAACGATAAACCTACTTCGGTGGATATCATGAAAGGCGAGTCTTTTGATTCCCCGCAAAAACCTTTCGGTGGTGATGAAGATTACATTTGGTCACCTGATGGAAAAAGCATTGTTTATGTGTGCAAAAAGAAATCGGGAACGGAATATGCCATCAGCACCAATACCGATTTATACGAATATAACTTAGAAACCAAAACCACCAAAAACCTAACCGAAACCAATTTAGGTTACGATACGCATCCGTTGTTTTCACCAACCGGAAATTTAACGTGGCTGCAAATGAAGCGCGATGGTTATGAAGCCGATAAAAACGACATCATTGTCCGTTTTAAAGGAACAAATATTAACCTTACAGGTGCCTGGGACGGCACCGTGGACAGTTTCAAATGGAGCGAAGATGGAAAAAAAGTGTATTTCATCGCTGCTGTGGGCGGAACTAAACAGCTTTTTGAAGTCAACTTCCCGGGGCTGACAAAAATCGCAGTAACCGTTAAACAAATTACAGATGGAGATTTTGATGTTACGGAAATTGTTGGTTTCACAAAAGACAAAGTAATCGTTGCAAGAAACGACATGAATCATTCCTCAGAAATTTATTCGTATGAATTTAAGAAGAAAGCCTGGAAGCAAATCACTAATGTAAATACAGATGTTTACAGCAAATTGGCGTTAAGCAAAACCGAAAAAAGATATGTTACCACTACGGACGGAAAGAAGATGGTGGTTTGGGTAATCCTTCCTCCGAATTTCGACAAAACTAAAAAGTACCCAACGTTATTGTATTGCCAGGGCGGACCGCAAAGTGCTCTAACGCAATACTATTCTTATCGTTGGAATTTCCAGACAATGGCTGCGCAAGGTTATATCGTCGTTGCGCCAAACCGTCGCGGGATGCCGGGCCATGGTGTAAAATGGAACGAAGACATCAGTAAGGATTGGGGCGGACAGGTAATGGATGACTACCTTTCGGCGATTGATGATGTGGCTAAAGAACCTTATGTGGATAAAACGCGTTTGGGCGCTGTGGGTGCAAGTTATGGCGGATATTCCGTGTTCTATTTAGCAGGAATCCACAAAAACCGTTTCAAGACATTCATTTCCCATTGCGGGGTTTTCAACCTGCAAAGCATGTACGGGACAACCGAGGAAGTTTTCTTCAACAACTTCGATCACGGAGGTGCTTATTGGGAAAAAAACAATGCTGATGCGCAAAAAGCATATACTCAGTTCAACCCAATCAATATGGTAAATAACTGGAATACGCCAATCCTGATTATCCAGGGCGGCAAAGATTACCGTGTGCCAATCGGACAAGGACAGGAAGCTTTCCAGGCAGCGCAGTTAAAGGGAATTAAGAGCCGTTTTGTGCTGTTCCCAGAAGAAAACCATTGGGTGTTGAAGCCACAAAATGCCTTGGTATGGCAGCGCGAATTCTTCAAATGGCTTAAAGAAACATTATAACAAATTAGAATCCCGATACTTACATCGGGATTTTTTCATTTTATGCAATTAAATACCTGACAGTAAAACAATTGCGCGTATTTCTTAAGGAAAGCATAAATTGTTGTTAAAATCGCAATCGGGTTGTAACAATTCCTATTTTTACTGCACCAATTGTGAAACCAAAACGTAAAATTATGTTATTAATTCCTATTAAACCGCTTCTTGTCGCATCTGCACTGATTGTGAGTATGAGCTCCGCTTTTGCACAGGATAATCTGGTAAATTCCTTAAAAATCAATGCCAGCGAAAAAAGCAAAGAGCTTTATAAATTTACAGATGTTATCAATATAGAAAACACTTCGGTGAAAAACCAGGGTTCTTCCGGAACTTGCTGGAGCTATTCGGCGAATTCATTTTTGGAGTCTGAAATGATCCGAATGGGTAAAAAACCGGTGGAAATCTCCCAGATCTATTCTGCAAGAAACGCTTATATTGAAAAAGGAAGAAATTACGTTCGCATGCACGGTGCGGTTGCTTTAGGTGACGGTGGTGCCTTTCACGACGTAATCAATATGTATAAAAAATACGGCGCTGTTCCACAATCGGTATATACCGGTTTAAATTATGGTACCGATAAAAATAAATTTGCTGAGATGGCGGCTTTAATCGAGGGCCTTCTGAAAGCAGTGGTTAACAATCCGAATGGGGAGTTGACGCCAAACTGGGAAAAAGCCTATACTGCGGTAATTGATTCTTATTTAGGACAAGCGCCTAAGTCGTTCCAATTCAACGGAAAAACATATACTCCGGAAACTTTCGCTAGGGAAGTGGTAGGCGTAAATGCGGATGATTATGTGGAAATTTCGTCTTTAATGGAATATCCTTACTACACTAAATTTACTTTGATGGTGCCGGACAACTGGTCTTATGATCAAGTATACAATGTAAAAATGAATGAGATTACAGACATCATCGACAACGCTATCAAAACAGGATATACTGTGGCTTGGGCTGGTGATGTTAGCGAAAAAAGCTTCAGCTGGAAAAATGGTGTTGCTTTCGTTCCTGAGAAAAAAGTAGAAGATATGACTGCAGAAGAAAAAGCAGATATGTTCAACGGGCCTAAAAAAGAAATGACGGTTACGGAAGAAATGCGCCAGAAAGCCTTCGACAATTACACTACTACAGATGACCACGGTATGCACATCGTTGGAATTTCAAAAGACCAAAACGGTAAAGAATATTACATCGTTAAAAACTCCTGGGGAACAACAAACGATTACAAAGGATATTTATACATGAGCAAAGAGTTCGCTAAATACAAAGCGACTGCAATCATGTTACACAAAAAAGCGGTTCCTGCTGCTATTGCTAAGAAATTAAGCATCTAAAAACAACAAGTTCAATCATCAATCAAAATAGGATCCCGAAGTTATGCTTCGGGATTTTTTATTTATGGCACACTGAAACATTAAAATCCTTAAATTGTAATGTCGAAACTGAGGAAATTACCTCTTCCAAATCATTACCGATGAAAAACCTTTTAATACTTTGTTTTTACCTTTTCGCCACAGCACTTTATTCTCAGAACACTATTAGAAGCATCGACCCTGTAGAGTTGGTTAATCCGCTGATGGGAACAGACAGCAGTTATGAGCTAAGCAACGGGAATACCTATCCCTCCATTGCCTTGCCTTGGGGCATGAATGCATGGACACCCCAAACAGGCAAAAACGGAGATGGATGGCAATACACCTACAACGCCCAAAAAATAAGAGGTTTTAAACAAACGCACCAACCTTCGCCCTGGATGAATGACTACGGACAGTTTTCGTTAATGCCGGTAGTAGGAAAACCTGTCTTTGAAGAAAGCGAAAGAGCCAGTTGGTTTAGCCATAAAACAGAAATTGCTAAGCCTTACTACTACAGCGTTTACTTAGCCGATTATAACGTCACCACGGAATTAACCCCAACCGAAAGAGCCGCTTCCTTTCGCTTTACTTTCCCAAAAACCGACGAAGGCTATATGGTTATTGATGCTTTTGACAGAGGCTCTTATATCAAAATAATCCCATCAGAAAATAAAATCATAGGATATAGTTCACGTTACACCAGAGGAAAACTCAACAACTTCAAAAACTACTTTGTTATTGTTTTTGACAAGCCTTTTGAACAATCCAGCATTTGGAGCGATAAAACAAAAATGAATGTTTTGGATTTATCAGGAAGCCATATTGGAGCAATCATTAAATTTAAATCGCTCTCGGACAATGAAAAAGTACATGCTAAAGTAGCTTCATCCTTTATAAGTTTTGAACAAGCCGAAATTAATTTACAAGAAATTGGTTCGGATAGCTTCGAAACTGTAAAACAAAAAGCCAAAGCCACCTGGAACAAAACTTTAAGCAAGATAGAAGTAGAAAGCGACAACATCGACCACTTGCGCACTTTTTATTCGACATTCTACCGCACCTTATTTTTTCCTATGAAATTATATGAGAAAAATGAATCCGGGCAAATAGTCCATTACAGTCCGCACACAGGCACTGTTCTGCCGGGCTATCGCTTTGGCGGAACTGGTTTCTGGGACACTTTCAGGGCGTTATACCCTTTTTTAAATCTTATGTATCCTTCAATCAACAAAGAAATGCAGGAAGGGTTACTAAACGATTATAAAGAAGGTGGGTGGCTGCCGGAATGGAGCAGTCCTTCCTACAGCGATATAATGATCGGAAACAATTCGGCTTCCGTGGTTTCTGATGCGTATCTTAAAGGATTAAGAGGGTATGACATCGAAAAATTATACGAAGCGTTATTACATGGCGCCAATAATGAAGGACCTCAGGCCACGGGAAGAAAAGGCGTTGAGTATTACAACAAGTTAGGTTATGTCCCTTATGATGTTAACATTAACGAAAGTGCGGCCCGCACGCTGGAATATGCCTATGACGATTTTACAATCTATCAATTGGCAAAAGCCCTTCAGAAACCTCAAGCAGAAATCGAATTGTACAAAAACAGGTCATTGAATTACAAGCACCTTTTTGATCCGGAAACCAAATTGATGCGCGGTAAAAACAAAGACGGTTCTTTCCACTCGCCTTTCAACCCTTTTAAATGGGGAGACGAATTCACTGAAGGAAACAGCTGGCATTACACATGGAGTGTATTTCATGATATTGACGGATTGGCACAAATGATGGGTGGCTATGGTGAATTTGCAAAAAAACTGGACAGCGTTTTTACCATGCCGCCGGTTTTCGATAATTCTTATTACGGAGAGACCATCCATGAGATTCGGGAAATGCAGATAGCCAATATGGGGCAATATGCTCATGGGAACCAGCCTATACAACATATGATCTATTTGTATAATTATGCCGGTCAGCCCTGGAAAACGCAATTTTGGATAAGAGAAACCATGAACAAACTTTACAAACCCACTCCTGACGGCTATTGTGGCGACGAAGACAATGGTCAGACCTCCGCCTGGTATGTATTCTCGGCCTTGGGATTTTATCCAGTTTGTCCTGCTACTGACCAGTATGTGTTAGGAACACCGCTTTTCAAAAAAGTAACTTTACACTTAGACAATGGGAAGGACTTCATCATAAAAGCGCCAAATAACAGCGAGACAAACAAATACATAGAACAAGTTGAACTCAACGGAAAAACGTATGATTACAATTGGATAAATCATGCTGCAATACACAAAGGCGGAACTTTCCATTTAAAAATGAGCAGTACTCCTAATTTAAAAAGAGGAACGACGCAAAAATCGTTTCCTTATTCATTATCAACTCAAATAGGCAACTAAAATGAAAAAATACATTTTTCCATTATTATTCATAGTATTCACCTTACCTATTTACAGCCAGAACAACTATGTAAAATATGTAAAACCGATCATTGGAACCCAACGAATGGGACATGTTTACCCCGGAGCTTCCGCTCCTTTTGGAATGGTGCAGTTAAGCCCGGACACTGATACAATTCCCTATTCCGTGAATGGCAAGTACAACCCGGAAGTCTACAAATATTGCGCAGGATACCAATATGATGATAAAACAATAGTGGGTTTCAGCCACACCCATTTCAGCGGCACGGGACATTCGGATTTGGGTGATTTTTTAATCATGCCGACAGAAGGCAAACTGCAATTAAATCCAGGTATTGCTAAAAATCCAACCTCGGGTTTCCGATCGGCGTATTCGCATGAAAACGAAATTGCCCAGGCCGGGTATTACAAAGTAAAATTAGAGGATCATAATATTACAGCCGAACTGACTGCCACTAATCGTGTTGGCTTTCATCAATACTCCTTCCCTAAATCGGATGAAGCCCATATCATTTTAGATCTGATGAGCGGCATTTACAACTATCCCGAAAAGAATGTTTGGACTTACATTCGCGTGGTGAATGATACACTAATAACGGGTTATAGACAAACGAATGGCTGGGCCAAAAACAGAACCCAGTACTTTGCGCTTTCGTTTTCAAAACCCTTCCTAAGCTACGGCAGCAAGAATTTTGAAGAAAAACCAGTATATAGAGGCTTTTGGGGGAAATTCAACCAGAATAAAAACTTCCCTGAACTCTCTGGAAAACAACTGCGCCTGCATTTCGATTTTAAAACCGAAGAGCAGGAAAAAATCAAACTAAAATTGGCACTTTCCTCCGTTAGCATGCAAGGCGCCATAGCAAATCTTATCACCGAAATTCCCCATTGGGATTTTGATGCCGCAAAAAAACAAACCCAGGAGCTATGGGACAAAGAGTTAAGCAAAGTTGAAATTGAAGGCAGTAAAGAACTAAAAGAAAATTTCTATACCGCGATGTATCATTCTTTCCTGGCTCCTACCACTTACATGGATGCTGACGGAAAATATAAAGGCCTCGATCAGGAAATCCACCAAGCGGAAGATTTTACAAACTACACCACTTTTTCTTTATGGGATACCTACAGAGCTTTGCATCCGCTGTTTACTATTCTGCAACCCCGGAGAAACAGCGACATGGTACATTCGATGATGAAACATTACGAACAAAGCGCACAGAGGATGTTGCCAATCTGGAGCCATCACGCTAACGACAATTGGTGTATGAGCGGCTATCACAGTGTTTCTGTTGTGGCAGATGCAATCCTAAAAAATGTTTATACCGGCGACCCCATTAAAGCATTGGACGCGTGCGTGGCTACTGCTAATAAGCGAAATTACGAAGGAATCGGCGATTATATTGACAAAGGTTATATCCCTGCGGAGAAAAGCGGCATCTCCGTTTCAAACACTTTAGAATATGCTTACGATGATTGGACCATCGCGCAATTGGCTAAAAAACTGAACCGTCAGGATATTTATGAAGAGTTTTTAAAACGTTCCGAAAACTGGAAAAATAATTTTGACAAAAGCATCGGTTTCATGCGCCCGAAATTAGCTGACGGCACTTTCAAAAAAGAATTTGATATTTTGAGCACGCATGGCCAGGGTTTTATTGAAGGCAACAGCTGGAATTATACATTTTTTGTCCCGCACAACCCATCAGGTTTAATTGCAATGATGGGTGGCCAGAAGAACTTCTCCAAAAAACTGGACCAATTGTTCTCCATGAATTTGCCCGATACTTTTTTTGCCGAAACCGAAGACATCACAAGAGATGGCATTATCGGAGGTTATGTTCACGGCAACGAGCCGGCACATCATGTAGCCTATTTGTATAACTGGACTAATCAGCCGTGGAAAACCCAGGAGAAAATCAGAACCATTTTAAAAATGCAGTACAAACCTACACCAGATGGTCTTGGCGGCAATGACGACTGCGGGCAAATGAGCGCCTGGTTTATATTTTCCTCGTTAGGGTTTTACCCGGTCGCTCCCGGAGCTAGTGAATATGCCATCGGAAGCCCGAGCGTTGATTATGCTAAATTGCATCTGGAAAACGGAAACACATTTGAAATAGAAGTTATCAATCAATCGGATAAAAATATTTACATCGGGAATATGACCTTAAATGGCAAACCATTAGAGAAGTACTTTCTTAGCCATGACGCCATTATGAAAGGGGGCAAATTGAAAATCACAATGAGTGACCAACCTAAAAAGTAAAATTGAATCCATAAAAAAATCCCAACCTTTCGATTGGGATTTTTTTTATTGAGGATCTTTCATTTTGAAAGTTTCCATAAACTTGGTGGTGTAGTTACCGGCTACATAATCCGGCTCATCCATCAACTGTCTGTGGAAAGGTATTGTTGTTTTGATGCCTTCAATTACGAATTCATCCAAAGCACGTTTCATTTTGTTGATTGCCTCTTCTCTGGTTTGCGCTGTTGTAATCAACTTTGCAATCATGGAGTCATAATTTGACGGAATCGTGTAGCCTGCATAAACATGCGTGTCTAAACGAACCCCGTGTCCTCCCGGTGCATGTAAAACCGTAATTTTACCCGGAGACGGACGGAAATCATTATAAGGATCTTCGGCATTGATACGGCACTCGATCGAGTGCAATTGCGGTAAATAGTTTTTACCTGAAATCGGAATTCCGGCCGCTACCATAATCTGCTCACGGATCAGGTCATAATCAATAACCTGTTCAGTGATCGGGTGCTCTACCTGAATACGCGTGTTCATTTCCATGAAGTAGAAGTTTCTGTGTTTGTCCACTAAGAACTCAACAGTCCCTGCTCCTTCGTATTTAATGAATTCAGCTGCTTTTACTGCTGCTTCACCCATTTTCTCACGCAACTCATCCGTCATGAACGGAGAAGGCGTTTCTTCTGTTAATTTTTGGTGACGACGTTGTACCGAACAATCCCTTTCAGAAAGGTGACAAGCTTTACCGTAAGAATCGCCCACAATCTGAATTTCGATGTGGCGTGGCTCTTCGATAAGTTTTTCCATGTACATTCCGTCATTTCCGAAAGCAGCTGCTGCTTCCTGACGGGCACTTTCCCAGGCTTTCAGTAATTCTTCCGCTTTCCATACGGCACGCATACCTTTTCCACCACCACCTGCGGTAGCTTTCAGCATCACGGGATACCCCATTTCAACCGCTAGTTTCTGTGTTTGTGCGTAATCAACTAATAATCCGTCGGAACCCGGTACACAAGGAACTCCTGCAGCTTTCATTGTAGCTTTTGCAGAAGCTTTGTCTCCCATTTTGTCAATCATTTCAGGAGATGCACCAATAAATTTAATATTGTGCTCCTGGCAGATTTTAGAGAATTTAGCATTCTCAGAAAGGAAACCGTAACCTGGGTGGATTGCGTCTGCATTGGTAATTTCCGCTGCAGCGATAATATTTGACATCTTCAAATAGGAAAGATTACTTGGCGCGGGTCCGATACAAACTGCTTCATCGGCGAACTTCACGTGTAAGCTTTCCGCATCGACAGTTGAATAAACAGCAACCGTTTTGATTCCCATTTCTCTACAGGTTCTGATAATGCGAAGTGCAATTTCTCCCCTGTTTGCGATTAATATTTTTTTAAACATACTTTTATTAGATAATTAGACAATGTGTCCATTAGACAATTAAGATGAAGAAAGAAAAATTTCTGACTTCTAACTTCTAACTTCTAACTTCTTATGATGG
Organism: uncultured Flavobacterium sp.; assembly: GCF_946481155.1. The sequence goes on along the minus strand of NZ_CAMLMK010000027.1, from coordinate 1,754 downwards.
GTCAACTAAGAATAATGGCTGGTCGAATTCTACCGGAGAAGCGTCATCCACTAAAATCTTAACGATTTTTCCTGAAATTTCTGCTTCAATCTCGTTGAATAATTTCATTGCTTCGATTACGCACACAACATCTCCTTTAGAAATTGTGCTGCCTACTTCCACAAACATTGGTTTGTCCGGAGACGGTTTTCTATAGAAAGTACCAATCATTGGCGATTTGATCGTGATGTATTTTGAATTCTCGTCAGCCGCAGGTGCTGCTGCCGCTGCCACAGGAGCTGCCGCTGCTGCCACAGGAGCTGCAACGTGAGGCATAGCCTGCATTGGCATATGTTGAACATACGTAGTCTCAGCTGCTCCAGCCTCAGTTGTTTTAATGGTGATTTTAAAATCATCCATTTCTAATTTTACTTCTGTAGCACCGGATTTTGCTACAAATTTGATTAGGTTTTGAATTTCTCTAATATCCATACTATTCTAAATTTGGTTTAGGTTGTTTATTGTTTGTTATATGCCCATTTTAAGTAGATGGCTCCCCATGTGAAACCGCCTCCAAAGGCTGCAAAAATGATATTATCTCCTTTTTTCAATTGCGTTTCAAAATCACTCAATAATAAAGGTAAAGTTGCCGAGGTTGTATTTCCGTAGCGTTCGATGTTGATCAGTACTTTGTCATCATCCAATCCCATACGGTTTGAAGTTGCGTCAATGATACGTTTGTTGGCCTGGTGTGCCACTAACCAGTTGACATCGTCTTTGGTCAGGTTGTTGCGTTCCATTATTTTCTCGCTTACGTCTGCCATTCCGGAAACTGCATATTTGAAAACAGTTTTTCCGTCCTGGAACACATAATGCTGTTTGTTTTTAACGGTTTCTTCCGATGCCGGCAAAATAGATCCGCCTGCATCAATTTTAAGGTATTCCCTTCCGATTCCGTCACTTCTCAGATATTCGTCCTGAAAACCAAGTCCTTCATGATTAGGTTCAAACAATACAGCTCCTGCGCCATCTCCAAAGATGATGCAAGTGGCTCTGTCGGTATAATCTATAATGGAAGACATTTTATCGGCACCGATTAAAAGGACTTTTTTGTAACGTCCTGATTCGATATAAGCGGATGCGGTGGAAATTCCGTAAAGGAAACTTGAACATGCTGCGTGAAGATCGTAAGCAAAAGCATTGGTAGCTCCGATTTGAGTGGCAACATACACTCCTGTTGCTGCAACCGGCATATCCGGTGTTGCAGTAGCCATTAGGACCAAATCAATATCCAAAGGATTAATTCCTGATTTCTCGATTAGGTTTTGAGCGGCTTTTATAGCCATGAAAGAAGTCCCTTGTCCTTCTTCTTTCAGCAATCGTCTTTCTTTGATTCCGGTACGCGAGGTAATCCATTCGTCATTAGTATCCACCATGGTTTCCAGAACGGCGTTTGACAAAACAAAGTCTGGAACGTAAGCTCCCACTGCGGTTATAGCGGCTGTCATTTTATTCATAAAAGTTGTATTTTTCTTCCCGAAAAAGATATCTCAAAAAGTGGTGGAAATTACAAAAAAAATCCCAAACCTATATTCTTTTATTACGCTTAATTTATTTCGATTGGGTTTTAACAAAAAAAACTCCCACATAGTGAGAGTTTTCTCTATTTCTTTTTCGGATTAAGCCTCCGCTACTTGTTTGTCAATAACAACTTGACCTCTGTAGTACATTTTACCTTCATGCCAGTAAGCTCTGTGGTATAAATGTGCTTCTCC
>NZ_CAMLMK010000026.1 GCF_946481155.1 uncultured Flavobacterium sp. | reverse complement strand
AGTGCCATTAAAATCCGGGAATAGAGATTCTTTTACAGTTTTTGTTTCTAAAACCTTGCTAAGTGTTGTTTCGTGGCTTTGTAGTAATTCAGTAAAATCAGTAGCATTTTCTGCCAGAAGGATTTTAGTGGTTATTTGGTTTATTTTTTCTATCGTATCCCCTATAGAATGCTGTTTTGCATAATAATTGGCAATAGCGGTTTTACTGCTCTGTTTTTTATTTAGATATACAAAATAAAGCTGTTCGGCAAAGGAAGGATGGAAAGCAACGGGTTCAGTCCTTGGAGTTCCATTCTCCAGGCTATAAAGAACAGCATTGTCATTTTGCGCACAGGCGATGTCGTAACCACTGCCGCCAAAACTCTTTCGGAGCAATTCAAATGCGTCAATATTGGCCCATTGAGCAATATTATTAATTAGAGTGGAAGAGGTGCCCAAACCCCAAAGTCGTGGAAATGTCAGTTCTGTTGTTACATGATATCCCTCGGCATCATTTATAAAATCCGGATTTTGAATATAGGCCTGGTGCAGGATCGCAATCAGCGTATTTTTTACAGGATTTTCGGAAGTATCTCTTTTGTTCCTTATTTGCTCAAAAGTTACAACATCTTCAAACCAAATAGCGGTATCACTATCATAGCTTTTCCAGGTAATTATTTCATTGTCTCCTTTTTCAACATGAAGAAACTGTCCATATTTTGTGGGAAGCGCTAATGCTTTTGCACCGTCTAAAACGACATATTCGCCGGTTATCAGTAATTTACCGTTGCTGTAAAATGTTTTCTTCACGCTATTTATTTTCGGAGTGCTTCCAGATAATCTACTACTGCAGAATGCGAAACGGTATTTTTCTCAAAATGCTTCACCACCTGTTTGCGTTCCTCTTCCGAAGCATTAAACTGATTCAGGATGTTCATTAAGTGCATTTTCATGTGTCCCTGTTGGATTCCGGTTGTGGTTAAAGAACGTAAAGCTCCAAAGTTTTGCGCCAATCCGGCCACCGCCACAATCTGCATCAGTTCATGGGCGGAAGGATTGCCCAACATTTCCATTGCCATTTTTACTAACGGATGTAAATTCGTAAGGCCACCTACTGTTCCTAACGCGAGTGGAATTTCCATCCAGAAGGTAAAGACTCCGTTTTCCACTTTTGCGTGGGATAAGCTGGAATATTTTCCGTTTCGGGAGGCGTAGGCATGTACGCCGGCTTCTACGGCTCTAAAATCGTTGCCTGTAGCTAAAACAACAGCATCGATACCGTTCATGATTCCCTTGTTATGCGTAACAGCACGAAAAGGTTCTATTTCTGCAATCTTTACGGCGCGAACGAATTTCTCTGCGAATTCCTCCTGGGAGATGTGTTTGTCTTCTTTCAGTTCGGAAACCAAACAGGAAACTTCTGCGCGGACAATGCAATTTGGTACATAATTCGATAAAATGCTCATCACGACCTGAATGTTTTTTTCTTCTTCGGAAAATAATCCGAAAGTCTGCGCTTCTTCTTTTAAAGTTTTTGCAAACTGCTCCAGACAGGAATTGATGAAATTGGCGCCCATGCTGTCTTTGGTCTCAAAGGTCGCGTGAAGCTGATAATAATTTTCGAGTGCAGCGGTTTTATCTCGCAACTCAATATCTAAAATCCCTCCACCACGTTTCTGCATATTTTTAGTAATGCTTTCCGTTTCACTGAAGAATTTTGGTCTTATGCTTTTTATAAATTGTTCAAGGGTTTCTTTTTTTCCGGAATAGATAAAATGAACCTGGCCAATTTTTTCGGAACTGATTACAGTAGCTTTAAATCCACCGCGATTTGACCAGAATTTTGCTGCTTTGGAAGCCGCTGCTACGACTGAACTTTCCTCAATCGCCATAGGGATAGTATAATTTTTCCCGTTGATCAGGAAATTGGGAGCGACGCCCAGCGGCAAATAGAAATTGGTAATGGTATTTTCAATGAATTCGTCATGAAGTTTTTGAAGATCGGCATCGTTGTTCCAGTATTTCTTAATGGTTTTTGTTGCTTCTTCCGGATTTGAAAAGTGCGTGGTTGCAATCCAATTTATTTTTTCTTCTTTCGATAATTTCGAAAATCCGCTAACCGCTTTCGTCATTTTACTTTTGTTGAATAAATTTGGATACAAAGATACATTTTCGATGATTTAAAATTTATCTTTTAATGGTTTTCGACCATTTTAATAATGCGTTTTCCAAAATCACCTTGTCGATCGGTTTTGCGATGTAATCGTTCATGCCAATGCTTTTGCACATGTCTTCTTCGCCCTCGATAATTCCGGCCGTCAGCGCTATAATAATACAGTTGGTGTCTTTTTCCCTTATTAGTTTAGTGGCTTCATAACCATTCATAAGCGGCATCTGAATATCCATCAGAACGATTTCCGGACGATGAAGGTCAAATTGTTCCACTGCTTCGATTCCATTGGTGGCTTCAAAAATTGCAGCGTTCGGAATAATTTTTTTAACAAGCGTTTTGGACAGCAACATGTTAATTTTATTGTCTTCTACAATTAAGACTTTATAGTCTTCGTCGATCGTGAGAGTGGCTGTCTGAATTTCGGGCCTAACCACAGGAACGTTTAATTCTGGATTGTTTATTTCATTAAAAAGGTGTTGTAAAATATGGATTTTTATAGGCTTGACAATCGATTTGATAGTGCCTTTTTTAGGGATTTCAATTTCTGCCGCATTTGAATTCTGCATCAGAATAATAGGCTTATCAAATTTTGCAAGTTCCGTCAGTCCTGCTTTTCCAACCAATTCATAATCTACCAGAAAGAGTGATACTTCATTTAGATATTTGTAGGCATTTTGGTAATTCTTATTTACCAGCGTCGTTATATGATAGTGTTCCAGCATTCTTCTAATCACCTCACAACTGTTCTCATTATCATCGATGAGTAAGATTTTTTCGATTTTGTTGTTTTTAATTTCCTTAATCGTTCCGCATTGAGTAGCTTTTAATTCCAGATTGAAGAAAAATATCGTTCCTCCGGTTGGTCGGTCTTCGATTTCGAGTTTGCTGCCCATAAGTCTTAGCAAGCTCTCTGTAATAGGGATTCCCAATCCGGTCCCGCCATATTTTCGTGTTGTGGAATTATCTTCCTGAGAGAAAGCCTCGAATATTTTCTGTCTGTTTTCTGGTTTGATGCCGATGCCCGTATCTTTTACCGAGAATTTCATTCTGGAGATTTCCTTGTCGACCTGCTCATGCTCAATTTCAAGTTCGATTTCGCCTTCCTGAGTGAATTTAATGGCGTTTGACAATAAATTGACTAAGATTTGTTTCAGTCGGATTTCATCAATCCAGATCAGGCACGGAATGTCTTCTTTTATGTTGATGATCATATCCAGTTTCTTTTCATGGGCAGAATATTTCACCATGTCGACTACCTGGTTTACTACGTCATACAGATTGGATTTTGTAATGTACAACTCCAGTTTTCCGGCTTCAATTTTTGACAGGTCGAGAATGTCATTTACGATTTCCAATAACGCATCCGCTGATTGATTTACGGTCACAATATACTGTTCCTGCACTGATGTCAGGTTCGATTTCAAAAGCAGGTTGCTGAAACCAATGATTCCGTTTAATGGTGTTCGTATCTCGTGGCTCATATTGGCCAGGAATTGTGTTTTGGCCTGGTTGGCGGCCTGTGCGACTTCTTTTTCCTTGATGGCTTCTTCCATTTTTTTCCGTTCGGTAGTCTCGATTACAACCCCTTCGATATAGGGCACATCATTTTCCACCGCGATTGCTTCACCATATTCCTCAATCCATACAATTTCGCCATTTTTTCTCACAAGACGGCACGAAACATGGAAGGGTACTCCGTTCTTAATGCATTTTTCAATTTCACGGGTCACCTGTTCTTTTTCCTCCGGATGGTATAAATCAAAAAGAGAAATGCGGCCTTCGAAAAAGTCTTCTCTGGTATACCCTGTCAGTTTCTCGACTTCGGCGTTAAGGAATACTTTGGTTCTTTCCGGATTCTGTTTTACTAAATATACAGTTGCCGGGATGTTATTAGCAAGCAAGCGGAATTTTTCCTCGCTCTCCTTAATTGCTTTTTCAGTATTGATCCTTTCTATGGTGGAAGCGATATTATTGGTAAAAGTCTGCAGGATATTTGTTTCGTCCACACTCCAATTTCTTTCTGTGGTGCAGTCGTCGAAGCCTATAAATCCGTGAAAAACATCTTTAATAAAAATAGGCAGGATCAATACGGAAAGAATTTGCTGGTCTTTCAGCATTTTTTTGAAATTTCCTTCGGGAAGATCTTTAATAACAGCCTGATAAGGTTTTTTTTCCAATATGACGCTCATTAATTCAGGAAGCTGGCTGTGCGGGATATTCTGCATTTCCGGATTGTCAATTTCCTGAAGATCTTTTCTGCTGGTCCATTCTATGCGCTGGCTTAAAAGCTTGCTGTGAAGGTCGTTTTCAAAATAATACAAACGATCTACTTTTGTTGCCTGTCCAATATATTTCATAGAGGCTTCAAAAATTTCACTCAAGCTGTTGCTTCGCAGTAATTTTCCTGTGGTTTGGGTAATGGAAGAAAGAATTTCACTTTTGTAGATAATAAGCTCTTCGGCCGTTTTACGTTTTAAAGTTTCAATAGCCAGGGCAATAATATCGGAAACCGTTCTGGCAAAATTTATTTCATCGGTCGACCAGATTCTTAATTCGGAGGTATTTTCATAACAGGTAACTCCTTTCAATTCCCCGGAAACATAAATCGGGAAATCCAGCAGCGACTTGATTTCGTAATTTTTAAAATAAACCTCCCTGAATTCGCTGATTTCAGGATGATTTTGTGCATCAGAAGCCACGATGAAAGGATTGTTTTCAATGGCTTTGAAGTAAATCGGGTAATCGGATTTCTTAAGTGTGACACCGCCGGTAAAGCTATCCGTATTTTTTATATATAACGAGAATAACTCAATACCTTCTTCTGTTTTGTTCCATAAACTCACGCGATCGATGTCAAGTGCTATAGAAGCTTCACGCAAAATATGCTCAATAAGCGCCTGCTGACTTGGATAAGTTAAAAAATTCAAAGTCGATAGTTCGTTGGATATCAGGTTCAGACGGGAATTTTTTTCCACACGCAGACTTTCTTCCTGTTCGATTTTTTTCAGTTTGGTTACGTCCCTTACAATTGCGGAATAACCTGTAATTTTACCATTCTCATCTTTTTTGACGGTTACTTTCTGGGATACCCACATTTCTTCGCCATTGCTTTTCAGAATAGGGAATTCAATAATATCAAAATCGTTCTGTTTGTTCCCTTGTCTGAAATAATAATTTTCAATGTTTTTGGCATGCTCGGGTTTTATCAGGCTGGAAAAATGTTTCCCGATGATATAATCCAGCGGATAACCCAACGATTTTTCGGCAAATTGATTGACAAAAGTAAAATAACCGTGCTTGTCCACTTCAAAAATGATATCAGAGGCAAACTGAACCAGATTTCGGTATTGCTCTTCCATGTTTATCTTAGCGGTAATATCCTGTCCGTTAGCCACAAAAAGATTGTCATGGTATTTCTGGTCGGTCCACTGAATGTACTTATAGTCGCCGTTTTTGCATCTTAACCTTCTGGTGTATACCGAATCCGGCACATAAATATCGTTGTAATCAATTGTTTGGTTGAAGTCAATGTCTTCTGTGAGTTTCCAAAAATTGCTGCCCATTACTTCTTCAGGAGTATATCCCAGGATTTTCTCAATGGATCTTCCGCAAAAGGTCAGGTTTCCTTTTCTGTCCGTGGCGATGGTAAGGGAGTTGGAATTGTTGATTATGCTATTGGAAAACAGGATTTTGTCATTAGAATTTAAAATGGAAATCCGTCGGGCATAATTGATTACCAATATTATGAAAGAGGTGTTTATCAGCGTGATTATCTGTTTTGTTTCGGAAGAGATTGTAAATAAGAATACAAAGAGAATTATAAACAGCGTGATGATGAAAACCAAATAGTGGTTCACATTCTTGAAAACGCTATAGGAGAAAAAAACGATTAAGAGGAATTCTGTAAAAGTGATAACTTCAAAAGGATAAACGGCTATTTTATAAAGTGTTATGGAAGCAAAGGCAACTAAAAAAAAGATAAATATGGTTTGGATATATTTGTAAAAATGCTTGTTCTTTTTAGAGAAAAGATAGATAAGGAAGCAGAAAATCCCAAACACCACATTAATAATCAGTTCCGAATTTTCCCTTTTAATGAAGAAAAGGTTCAATACTTCAGTCAATGGAAAAATTATCCCCAGGAAGAAGAAATAGGTTCGTATCTCTTCGTTGTTATCTTCCGTTTCTGAAAAATTCTTAATAAAATCCTTATTGTAGGTCGAAGCTTTATCCAGAATAAGTTTTAGAAACAATCCGATAAAGAAAAAGACCGGCAAAAGGAACCACCATTTGTAGTAAAACGGAGCGTCAATCCCGAAATTGAAAGCGGAAGGCTTGCTTATTACGTTTCCCAGCTTATCGACCATGCGCACCTGAAAGGTATAATCCCCATGGCGCAGATTGGAATAGGTTACTTCATTTAATTTGGAAGGTATCGACCAATTTTCGTCGGCACCTGTGAGCTGATACGAGTAATAAACTTCTGCTTCGTTTTTATAGTTGATTACGCCAAAGGTAAATTTCAGCTGATTTTCTTTTGGTTCGAATTTATAGCCATCTTTTGGCAAATTGAACCAATTATCATCCGAAACTTCTTCCGAAGCCCAGTTTCTCGACTGATTGAAAACATCAACCCCCGTAATTTTAAGAATGGGTATGTCTTTGGTTTTAGGGACATAATTCGTCAAATATTTATAAAGGCCATTGGCAGTCCCGAAGAAAAGATTGCCGTCCTCATCCGAAGTCTGGGCTCTGGCATTGGTCTCCAATCCGCGAAAACCGTTGTCCGAATCATAATTATAAACATTGATGATTTTTCCTTCCGGGGTGACAGTTACTTTGTCAATTCCCAGGTTTGTGCCTAGGTAAATATTGGAATTCTTATCTGCCGAAAGTGTATAGATAAAGGTGGAAGTCAGCCCGTTGTCAGTGGTAAATTTTTTTATGGTTTTACCATGTAGCACATATAATGCATTAGCGGCAGCAAACCAGAAGTTGCCATGACTGTCCTTGCATGAAGTGGTTATGGTTTTAGAGAGAATCGGTTTAGAAATCGAAAAGGAACCTGAATCGTTTTCCGTAAGTCTATAAAGTCCTGTATTGGTTCCGATGTACCAATTGTTTTTGTTGATCTGTTCCAGGCTACCGATGTTGGAAAGATGACTGTCATCTTGCATTCGGTTAAGCGAAGTGATGATATTGAAATTTTCGTCGGCAATATACAAACCGGCCGAAGAACCGATAAAATACCTGTTGTCAGCATCTTGTTTGAGAATGCGTAAGTTTAAATCATCCGGTAGCTTCTCATTTATTTTTGTTGGAATAAGCCCTTTTTCACTTACGATATAAATACCTTTCGAAGTACAGGCCAGAATTTCATTTTTCGTATTGCGGAAGAGACTTGAGGCGCCTTCACCATTAATGTATTTCCGTTTTACACGAAGCTCGTAATATTCATCCCCTTCAAAATAATAAATGCCGCTATTGAGAATGCCGACATACAATCCTTTTTCCGTGGTGAGGATTGAAAAAATATAAGGCGATTTCAGCTCGGGGACGTTGTTGTAATTGTAGAAATTCTGAGAACTGGTCCGGAACAAACCGGTGCCATAAGTTCCTATGTAGAGTTGCCCGCTTTTATCCTGAAACATGCAAAGGACATTTTCTCCTGTAAAACCGTTGGTTTCATTGATAAAACTGGTATAACCCTGCATGTGCATTGCCAACCCCTGCTTTTTATCGCCGGCCATCCAGATAAAGCCGCTTCGGCCCTTGAGCATTTTTTTTATGAAAAAAGGCTCGTTGTTGGGAAGCATTATTTTGCTGTCGAGCTTAATCTCATAAGATTTTCCCGTGCTTTTAAATTTATAGAGTTCGCCTTTATGATTTCCGATGAAAGCTTCGTTCGGGCTGGTCATGACAATAGAGGTGTACCCCGAAAAACGCGAATCTTCGAACCGGAAGACTTTGTTTTTTTCTACTTTGAGAAGGCCTTCGTTGGTTCCCAAATAAAAATTGGAATAACTGTCCCGGAACAGTGAGTTTATCACCAACGGAAATTTAAATGTGGCTATAATTTCAATGGAATAGTCGTTTTTCAGTAAGAAGATTTCTCTTTCCGTGAAACAGTAGATCCCTGAAGGAGTGGCGAAAAGTTTTTGTACATATTCACCGGTAAATTTCGCGTTATTCCGGTCAAAATCCCTGATGAATTTTTGGCCATCGTAAACAAGCAAACCAGTATATTTCGTTCCTACGATTATGTTTTTATTGTTGTCTTCGGTAATGTCCGTAACAAAGAAACCTTCGGAGCGCTCCGATTTGTTAATGATTTTGAAGTTTTTACCGTCGTATCGTACCAATCCGGCGCCATCGGTTCCAATCCAAATTAGATTTCTGCTGTCCTGGATGACGGAAAAAACGGTTGAAGAAGGAAGGCCGCTATTTTGGTTGAGAATTGCATAATCAAAAACCTGTCCAATAACGCTTTGGAACCAAAGAAAGAGAAGCGCAAAAAAAACTATTTTTTTAAGCATGGGGAAAGGTTGAACATGGTCTGGTTATGGTATCTAACATAAATTTAACAAATTAACTGTTAATTCTCTTTTTATGATAGAATAATTTAAATTCTTATCGATAAAGTGTAAAAAAATCCGATGATTGGAAAAAGGTTTTTAAAGCCAATTTTTCCTTTTAACAAATTAAATTGCGGTCAATTGATAAATTTTCACTAAAATTGGGAGTTTTTTTATCATCAATCTTATGAAAAATATTACTAAATGCTTGTTTTTGTTGTTGTTAACGTCATTATCGGCAGTCGCGCAGCAAAAAATTACCCTTGAAGAAATTTGGGGAGGTGCTTTCAGAACGCAGGGAATGACCGCTTTGGAAGCCATGAAAAATACCAATCAGTACACGGTGCTAAATTTTGACCGTGCCACAAAATCCTCTCAAATCGATTTGTATGATTTTGCAACACTTGAGAAAGTAGCAACGTTAATCGACTCCAAAAATTTTAAAGAATTAGACGGTATTGACGGCTATACCTTCAGCAAAGACGAAAAGAAAATCCTGATCGCAAACAATTCAGACCAGATTTTCCGCCATTCGTTTGTCGCCAATTATTTTATTTACGACATCGCCACAAAATCGCTTACGAAATTAGCCGATTATAAAGTGCAGGAGCCTACTTTTTCCCCTGACGGCAGTAAAATAGGATATGCTCATGAGAACAATTTATATGTTTACGATTTAGCAGGTAAAAAACATACGCAAATTACTACTGACGGAAAGAAAAATGCTGTTATTAATGGCGTTACTGACTGGGTTTATGAAGAGGAATTCTCTTTTGTACGTGCTTTCGACTGGAATGGTGCAAGTGATAAGATAGCATTCATCCGTTTCGATGAGACCACGGTTCCCGAATTTTCAATGGATCTTTATAATCAGGGATTATATCCGGCTCAAAATGTATTCAAATACCCGAAAGCAGGGGAGAAAAATGCCCTGGTTTCCTTACATGTATACGATGTAAAATCGGGTGCAACAAAGAAAATCAATTTAGACAACTACAATGATTTTTACATCGCCAGAATCGAATGGACTAGCGAAGCAAACACCTTAAGCGCTCAGGTATTGAACCGTCATCAGGATAATTTGGACTTATTGTTTATCGATGGAAATTCAGGCGCCACCAAGATTGTTTTGAACGAAAAAGATAAAGCTTATATCGACGTGACGGATAACCTGACGTTCCTGAAAGACAACAGTTTTATCTGGACTTCAGAAAAAGACGGTTTTAACCATATCTACCATTACGATAAAAGCGGAAAACTTAAAAAACAAATCACAAAAGGGAAATGGGAAGTTACCGGTTATTACGGTTTTGATGAGAAATCAGGAACGATTTTCTATCAGTCAACCGAAAACGGCTCCATCAATCGTGATGTTTACAGCATAAAATTAAACGGAAGCGCTAAAACGCGTTTATCCGCACAAACAGGAACAAACGGCGCTACTTTCAGTCCGAATTTCCAATATTTTATCAACTCGTATTCAAGTGCGAAGAATGCTCCAAAACATACTTTACACGAAACAAAATCAGGAAAACTGATCAAAACAATAGTTTCGAATGAGGCGTTGGAGACAAAATTGGCGAAATACGAATTGCCTTCAAAAGAATTCATGGAAATTACTACTGAAAAAGGGCACAAACTAAATACATGGATCATCAAGCCAAAAGATTTTGATGCGACTAAGAAATATCCGGTTTTCATGTATCAGTATTCAGGTCCCGGATCACAACAAGTGAATAACGATTGGAATGGTTCAGACGATTATTGGTTTATGATGTTGGCACAGCAGGGTTATATCGTTGCTTGTGTTGATGGTCGCGGGACTGGTTTCAAAGGGGCTGAGTTCAAAAAATGCACGCAAAAAGAGTTAGGAAAATTTGAAGTAGAAGATCAAATCGACGCTGCAAAAGTTTTTGGAAATTATCCTTACGTTGACAAATCCAGAATTGGTATATTTGGCTGGTCGTATGGAGGTTTCATGGCGTCAAACTGTATTTTTCAGGGAGCGGACGTGTTTAAAACTGCAATCGCAGTAGCGCCGGTGACCAGCTGGAGAAATTATGACAGTATTTACACAGAAAGATACATGCAGACACCGCAGGAAAACGCTGGCGGATATGATAACAACTCGCCTATCACTCACGTGAGTAAACTAAAAGGGAATTTCCTTTTAATCCACGGATCGGCGGATGATAACGTACATGTTCAGAACACCATGAAAATGGTGGAAGCACTAGTACAGGCGAACAAGCAATTTGACTGGGCGATTTATCCGGACAAAAACCACGGGATTTATGGTGGAAAAACACGTTTACAGCTGTACACTAAAATGACCAACTTCATTAAAGAGAAACTATAATAACTAACTATAAATTTTTTAAACCAAAAACTAAAAATGAGCGAAACTACAGCTAAACAAGCACATCCAAAGGGACTTTGGGTATTATTCGGGACAGAGATGTGGGAGCGTTTCAACTTCTACGGAATGCGCGCCCTCTTAACCTTATTCATGGTTAACTCACTATTAATAAAAGAAGCTGACGCGGCAATTATTTATGGTGGTTTCTTAGCATTGTGCTATTTAACACCTCTTTTAGGGGGGTTTATTTCCGATAAGTATTTAGGGAACAGGAATTGTATTTTAGTGGGTGGTACTTTAATGGCTATTGGTCAGTTTTTATTGTTTTTAAGTGCTTCCACTTTTACTTCAAACTTGAGTGGTGCCAAAACAATTATGTGGTTGGCTTTATTCATAATCATTTTTGGAAACGGGTTTTTCAAGCCAAACATTTCTTCAATGGTTGGAAGTTTATATCCTAAACAGGAGAAAAACAAATTAGATTCTGCATTCACAATCTTCTACATGGGAATCAACATGGGGGCTTTCTTAGGTCAGTTCATATGTCCTTTCTTAGGCGACGTTAAGAATAAAATCCTTTTGCCTAGTGGAAAGTATAAGCAACTTGCGGACGGGACTTTTGATACCATAAGAGATATCCATGCGTTCAAATGGGGGTTTTTAGCAGCGTCACTTGCAATGATTATCGGAACCCTAATGTTCTTTATCCTTAAAAATAAATATGTAGTTACGCCGGAAGGAAGGCCTATTGGAGGTTTACCGAAACATAATTCACACGATGATTTTGAAGAGGGAGAGACACAAACTGCAAAATTCACGGGTAAATCAATAGGTATTGCGATTGCATTATTTGTGGCTTTATTTTTTGTATTTAGATTTTTACTAGTAGGTGAGTTTGGCATTACGTCCGTTGAAATGGGACAATTAATTAAAGGTCTTATTTACCCATTCATTTATTCTGCAGGTATTTCATTGGCATTTCTGATTATGAGTTCTGCCGAAAGTAAAATTGAAAGAGAAAGAATTTGGGTAATTTACATTGTTTCGTTCTTTATTATTTTCTTCTGGGCTGCCTTTGAACAAGCAGGTTCATCATTGACATTTATTGCAGATAATCAAACAGATAGAAACATTTTTGGCTGGGATATGCCGCCTTCAATGGTTCAGATATTTAACGGACTTTTTGTAGTAGTATTAGCCTTACCATTTAGTTTACTTTGGGATAAATTAAGAGCTAAAGGCAAAGAGCCGGTTTCACCAATGAAACAAGCTTTTGGTTTAGCGCTAATTGCGTTAAGTTATTTCATTATTGCTCATAATGTGAAAGATTTAGGGAATTCCGGATTGCTTGCTATCAAATGGTTAATGCTTTTATATCTAATTCAGACAATGGGTGAACTTTGTTTGTCACCTATCGGATTATCTTTAGTAGGTAAATTGGCGCCTAAGCGTTTTGCTTCATTATTGTATGGTGTTTTCTTTATCTCCAACGCAGCCGGCTACGCTTTAGCGGGATCATTAGGAGCTATTATCCCTGCAACAGGCGATAAGTTCTTAAAAGCCGAAAAATTAGGCATCAACCTTCAGGATGTTTTAGATAAGAAAATAACGCTTACACCGGAGCAGATTGCCTTATTCGAAAAAGAGCAGTTACCATTGGCGAATAATACTTTCGCAGGATTTGAGATTCATAATTTGTATGAGTTTTTCATGGTGTTCGTAATTCTTTGTGGTGTGGCTGCAATCATTCTTGCATTTTTGTCTCCTCGTTTAAAGAAAATGATGCACGGCGTATAATAAGCCAATTAAAAAATATTTTATATCTTTCAGGCCCGCAGCAACACTGCGGGCTTTTTTTAATTAATACATGACTGAAAATGTGGAATAAACACCCAAAAGCATTGCCTTTTTTATTCTTGTCTGAAATGTGGGAACGTTTCGGATATTACTTAATGATCGGAATTTTTACACTGTATCTCAAAGACGTAGAAGCCGGATTCGCCATGACCGAAAAAGAGGCAGCCGACCTATACGGAACTTTCATTGCCTTAGTTTTTCTGACGCCTTTCATAGGTGGTTTGGTAGCCGACAGATACCTGGGTTACAGAAATTCCATCATCATAGGAGGAATCCTGATGGGAGCTGGTTATTTCATGATGGGAATCCACAATATCACAATCCTGTATATCGCGATGACCCTGGTTATCGTAGGTAACGGATTCTTCAAACCGAATATTTCCACCTTATTGGGGAATTTCTACAACGAAGAGAAATTCAAAGACAAAAAAGACGAAGGCTACAACATTTTCTACATGGGAATCAACGTTGGAGCATTCATCTGTAATTTTTTCGGTGCGGCACTTCAGATTCTGCTAGGCTGGCAATGGGCTTTCATGGCTGCTGGTGTAGGGATGTTCATTGGAGTGGCAACCTTTTTGATGGGGACAAAGCATTATGTGGGACACGACCAGAAAAAAGGCGCTCAGGAGGGCGACATGCCGTTTTGGAAAATCGTGGCTTTCATTTTAATTCCATCAGTAGTTTTTGGTGTGATCGGATGGATGCTGAAGGGCACTGCTTCGGATACGAATCTTGAGAGTTACATCTTTGGTTCTGACAGTACCGATGCTTTCATCTTTGCTTGTATCCCGGTGATTTTCTTCTACGGAAGTTTGTATTTCAAAGCGAAAGTGGAAGACAAAAGACCCATTGGAGCATTATTGGCGATTTTTGCCGTGGTTATCCTTTTCTGGGCAGTTTTCAAACTGAACGGATCAGCACTAACCACTTGGGCAGATAGATATACCGACAGGGAAATGGTAGGGCCTTCAAAAACCGTGTTCAGCGGACTGAAGTTAGCCAAAGAAGTAGAATTCAAAAAAGATTCCATCGAATTGTATGACGATAATTTTCGTCTTCAAAAAGAAAATGGAGTTGTTAAAAAAGAAGTGAATTACCCCTTATATTTTAGAAACGTTGCGCCGGAGAAAAAACCCGCGGAAGGCGCGAAAGTCAGCTTATGGGCGACTAATCTCAGTCAGTCCATCAACCCGTTTTGGGTAATCATGCTTACTCCTTTAGTGGTTGCTTTCTTTACCTTTTTGCGCAATCGCGGAAAAGAGCCTAGTACACCAACAAAAATCGCTTTCGGTTTATTGATTTCTGCTTTGTCCGTTTTAGTAATGATTGCTGCCGTGAAAATGGGAGAAAACGGAACGGAAAAAGTCAGCGTATGGTGGCTGGTAGCAAATTACGGAGTCATCACAATCGGAGAACTATTCCTGAGTCCGATGGGACTTTCAGTGGTTTCAAAACTGAGCCCGACAAACATAACGTCATTAATGATGGGTGGCTGGTTCTTAGCTACCTCCATCGGAAACAAATTGAGCGGCGTGCTGGCAAGTATGTGGGATACCTATGAAAACAAGGAAGATTTCTTCTGGGTGAATTTCGGGTTACTGCTGTTTGCGACATTATTGATGTTTGCCCTGCTGAAACAGTTGAATAAGGTTATGAAAGAAAAAGGAATTAATTAAGATGAGTGCAACGATAGAAGAAATTCAGAATTTTAAGGGAAAGTATCCGAAACAGCTTTGGTATTTATTTTTCAGCGAAATGTGGGAACGTTTCAGTTTCTACGGAATGCGCGGAATGTTAGTGGTTTTCATGGTGTCGCAATTGGGAATGGATGATAAAACTTCCCAACTTCAATATGGTGCTACGCAAGCTTGGGTGTATGCTTTTACTTTTATCGGAGGTTTGTTTGCCGATAAAATTTTAGGACTCCGTCGCTCCCTTTTTTGGGGCGGATTACTGATGATCGTTGGTAGTGTTATTCTTTCGCTGGATCCTAAAAATTTCTTTTTTATAGGAATCGCTTTTACTATTGTCGGAACCGGATTTTTTAAGCCTAATATTTCCTCCATGGTAGGACAGTTATATCAGGATAATGACGCACGCCGAGATGCCGGATTTTCATTGTTTTATGCAGGAGTAAATTTGGGAGCTTTGATTGGGGGCTATGTTTGTATTGCTGTAGCTGACGGTTCGTTATGGTCTTCGGTTATTCCTGAAGCGCATCGATGGAATTATGCGTTTGGTTTTGCCGCAATTGTGATGATTATTAGTCTGCTGACGTTTACGCAAACGCAAAAAAGCTTAGGCGATATTGGATTATCACCTTTAGCTCATCTTGATGCATCGAAAAAGAAAATTTTGGAAATAGGAACGTATATCGCTTCGCTTGCCATTGTTCCCGTAATTATTATTATGGTTGCCAATACTGTTTATACGGATTATTTTATGATGATTATTGGCCCGGCTTCGATTCTGTATTTGTTTTATGAAATGAAGAATTTTACCAGAGAGCAGAATCTGAAATTATTGGCAGCTTTAGTATTTATTATATTCTCCATCTTCTTTTGGGCTTTCTTCGAACAAAGTGGCGGTTCCTTGAGCTTGTTTGCCTTAAACAATCTGGAAAACACCTTACTTGGCGTTGAAGTAAGTCCGAACGGCGTAAACAATTCCGCTAACTCGCTCTTCGTGATCGCTTTTGCTGCTTTGGTGGGATTGGTTTGGTTGTGGATGGCAAGGAAGAGAATTGAGCCTAATACAGTAGTGAAATTCGGTTTAGCCTTTATATTCCTGGCAGGAGGTTTTTATGTGTTCTATTACACTAAATTTTTCGCCGATGCTACAGGAAGAACTTCACTTGACTTATTTACTTTTGGATGGTTCGTAATTACTTTCGGAGAACTGTGTCTCTCACCAATCGGAATGTCGGCTATGACAAAACTATCACCGCAGAAAACGCAGGCCGTGATTATGGGGATGTGGTTTTTAGCGAGTGCCTATGGTCAATATTTTGCAGGTTTATTGGGAGCAAACATTGCAGAAGCTTCCGAAAACGCATCGAATTTAGAAAAACTGAATGTATACGCCGACGGATATCAGCAATTAGCGCTCTATGCATTAATCGCTGGTATAGTGCTGATTGCCATTTCGCCATTAGTTAAAAAATTGATGCAAGGCGTTAAATAATGTTTTTTTTCGGCATTATTTTTGTTACTTCGTAATGGTTAAAAATGAATAAATGATGAAGAAACTACTTTTAGGATTGCTGCTATTCATGGGTTTTCTTGGCGTGAATGCGCAGGAGAGTGCCTTGACATGGCATACCAATATCGATAAGGCAATGGAGATTTCCAAAAAAGAAAATAAGCCTTTGATGTTATTTTTTACCGGAAGCGACTGGTGCGGATGGTGCATTCGCCTGCAAAAAGAAGTTTTCTATAAGCCGGAATTTGTACAATGGGCTAAAGATAATGTCGTTTTGGTAGAACTTGATTTTCCAAGGGCAAAACCGATGGACGCAGCTATAAAACAACAGAATGCAGCATTGCTGAATGCTTTTCGCGTTCAGGGCTATCCAACCGTTTGGTTTGTGAACTCGCAAACCATTGAAGGGAAGACTAATTTCACGCAACTAGGAAGTACCGGTTATGTTGCCGGCGGACCAGAAGCATGGATTTCAGGCGCGAATCAGATTTTAAAAAACAATAAAAAAGGATAATATGAAGAAAATGTTTTTTGCTTTACTTTTCGTTTTAGGAGGTTTAGCGGTTCAGGCTCAGGAAGCAGAACTTAAATGGATGTCAATTGATGAGGCGTTAGCCGCTCAGAAAAAAAATCCAAAACCTATTATGATGGACGTTTACACGGACTGGTGCGGACCATGTAAATATTTGGACAAAACCACCTTTCACGATCCTAAGTTTGTGGAATATGTAAAGGCAAACTATTATCCGGTTAAGTTTAATGGCGAAGGTACTTCAGTAGTAAATTACAAAGGAAAGAAATATACCAATCCGGGATACGATCCGAACCGAAAAGGCAGAAATGCAGCGCATGAGTTTACTATGTTCCTGCAGGTTCAGGGCTATCCTTCCGTATATGTTTTTGATAAAAACGGTGATGTGAAATCTCCGCTTATTGGCTACAGAACTTCGGACGAACTTATCAGCGAGCTAAAGAAAATTTAAACTAATTATCAATTCTATAGAATCCCTTTTCGGCAGTAGCATGGAAAGGGATTTTTTCTTTTTCACAGGTAGCTTTCCATCTTTTTACGTAACTTCTGTAATTAGTGGCATCAGCGATAATTTTTTGAGGATGCAATTCCTGAATTACTCGCGTAAGATTAATTTTTGGAGATTGAGTGAGTAAGACAACATTCGGTTGCTGCCCGATTTTATAAATACCCAGACTGTCAATGAGCAGTATTTTTTGGTCTCTGTAGCTGATTACATTTCCCAGCGGACGCATTTCCATCTTCAGATTAAAATTTCCTCTATTGTAAGCTTTCAGGTTTGTATTTTCAGTAGCTAAACTGTCATTGGTATAGACGAAAATTTTATCGCCTTGTTTCTCTGTGATCAAAGTGCTTTTTCTACTGTTGAAAACAATAAATTCGCTCCCTTGCTTTGTTTGCCAAAACGTAGTGAGCAATAAAACCTGCAATACAAGGGAAGCGCTCAAAAACAAAAGAAGTCTTTTTGCCTGCTTTTCATAGAGCCAAAATACCAGGGCAGCCAAAGCTATATAAGAGATAAGCAACAAAGCAAAAGAAAACGGAATGTCTTTAATCACAAAACGTTCAAACGAGGCAACCCATGAAATGTAGTTATTCATGATTTCAATGCAATAGGAGAGTAGTCTGCCTAAAAAGAGCGCCAGTTCCGGAAGAATGAAATTGAAAAGCAGTACGGTAATCCCCAAAACCAGCACAAAACTCGAAAGCGGGATTACTACTAAATTAGCAAGTAAAAACAATAAAGGAAGTTGATTAAAATAATACAAGCTTAGTGGCAAAACCCCAATTTGTGCCGCAAAGGAAATCGTAAGCGTATCCACAAAATAATTTATAACCCGATATTTCGAAATGCTGACGGATTTGTAAAAAGGTTGTAGCCAGACAATCGCAAAAACGGCCAGGTAACTAAGTTGAAAACCAACATCAAAAAGTAAATTCGGGTTGATAAGCAAGATTGCAAGCATTGAAACTGCAAGTGTGTTGTAAATATTTCCGGATTTGTTGAGATAAAGGCCCAGACTCATAAAGCTGAACATAACAACCGACCGGACTACAGAAGCTGATAAGCCAGATAAAATGGCAAATACCCATAAAAAGCCCAAAATAATCAAAAACTGCAGTAGTTTTCCTTTGCGGAATCGGTGTAGTGGCTTAAGAATTAGTAGGAGTAGCGCATATAAGATGGCAATGTGCAATCCTGAAATGGCTAAAATATGAATCACTCCGGCATTGGTATAATTCGTAGCTGTCTCTCTGTCCATATCCTGCCGTTGCCCGAGTAAGAGTGCCTTGATAATATTTTCTGTTCCCGGAGAAAAATTGTGAATGGCAAAGCTGTTAAGCAGAGTATTTCGATATTGTTCCACATAATAGTCGAAATTATGCCGGGTGCTAATCTGAATATGATTTCCCGATTTTAAGTACAGTTGATGGAAAACATTCTGCTTTTCCAGATAAGCGGAATAATCAAACTGGTAGGGATTGAATTGTTTTGGAATAAGCTGCAAATCGCTGTTAATGATTAACTCGTTCCCAGAATGGTATTGCTGGGCAATTTCCTTTTTCGGTACATTTAAAAGCACTTTTCCGAAGACTTCCTTACCGTCGATCTGGCTGATTTTGAAGTAATATTTTTCAGAATGCTTATTGGGTTTCAGTCTTTCGGAAATTGTGCCCTGAAGGGTATTCGAATCAGAGGTAAAATGACTGTAATGATTTTCATATCCGGGTTCAAAATGAAGGGAATGTGCAAGGATGCCAAAGGAAAACGATATTATATAAGTGAAAATCCCAAAGAAATTATCCTGCAGCAGCTTCCTTCCGGATCGCCAAAACGATACGCCGAAGCATAATGCCGAAAACAGGCAAAGTACCAGAATCCAAAGAAAAGCAAGCCTCCAATAAAAATAGAAGACTATCCCCAAAGCAAAAAACAGGGTAATAGGGATCAATGGAAATTTCATCACCTTCATCGCGACGAAAATAGACAGAAAGATTTATATAAAAAAGAAAATTCCTACATAAATTTATTAAGAAAAGAAGATGAAAGAAGGGCGCTCTTATTTTAACGAATCGATAATTAATCGCGCCGTCTTTGCACTGGCACCTTCACCGCCTAATTTTTCCTCAAGCTCATCATAGTTTTTCAAAAGCGTTGCGCGGGATTCCGGGTTCAGTAATTTTTCCAGTTCCGATTTTATTCTCTTCGGATTGCAGTCGTCCTGAATCAACTCCGTTACTACTTCCCTGTCCATGATTAAGTTTACTAACGAAATGTATTTCAATGTAATAACGCGTTTTGCAATCTGGTAGGAAATCCAGTTTCCTTTATACAAAACTACTTCCGGAACTTTAAAAAGCGCGGTTTCAAGTGTTGCCGTTCCTGAGGTGACCAAAGCAGCATGGGCAATACTTAGCAAATCATAAGTTTTATTTGAGATAAAATGCACCTGATCATTCGTTAGAAACTGTTGGTAAAACGAAAATTCCTGGCTGGGTGCCCCGGCAATTACGAATTGATAGTCCGGAAAATCCTTCATCACTGCCAGCATTTCCGAAAGCATTTTGGCAATTTCCTGTTTCCTGCTGCCTGGCAATAAAGCAATTATAGGCCTTTCGTCGAGCCCGTTCTCTTTTTTGAATTGTTCCGCGTCTGTTTCTGGACGGTTGTGAATAGCATCAATTAAAGGATGTCCGACAAATTCCACCGGAAATCCATGTTTCTTTTCATAAAAATCCTTTTCAAACGGAAGGATCACATACATTTTATCAACATCGCGCTTGATGTCTTTGATGCGGTTTTCTTTCCACGCCCAGATTTGCGGTGAAATATAGTAATGGTTTTTGATACCGAGTTTTTTTGCCCACTTGGCAATACGCATATTGAATCCCGGATAATCGATATAGATAATCACATCGGGCTGAAATGAAAGAATATCCGCTTTGCAGATTTTTATATTATTGAGAATGGTTTTTAGGTTCATTACCACTTCGGCAAAGCCCATAAAAGCTAAATCCCGATAATGTTTAACCAAAGTTCCGCCTGCTTCCTGCATCAGATCGCCACCCCAAAAACGTATGTCTGCTTCAGGATCTTGTCTGAAAATATTTTTCATCAGGTTGGCGCCGTGCAAATCGCCGGAAGCTTCACCGGCTATGATGTAATACTTCATGCTTATAGGATTACCGTTAGAATTGCTAAAAATATAGTCGCTAAGATTACGCCCCGGGCCATAACTTCTTTTTCTAATTTAAGCAAGGTGAAGAAAGCCAGCAAGTTAAAAATTGCGCCAAGTGTAATGATTTTACCCATATACCCCTGCTCACGTATAAATCTCAAGCCTTCAATAGTGCGGACTTCCGTGAAAAAAAGCAAAAAAAGAAGGCAGCCTAATGCTGCGGCCGCTAATCCAATGATAAAACCCAGAAATATGTCCTTTTTATTCATGCTGCTTAGTCTTAATTTCAGGTTGTTCCAAATCCCAGGTATTCAGTTGCTGAATCGCATGGTGCGCCGTTAAATCAAACTGTACCGGAACAATGGAAATGTAATTGTGCTGTAGCGCCCATTCATCAGTGTCTTCTCCTTTGTCCAGATTTACAAATTCGCCCGTTAGCCAATAATATTCCTTGCCTTGCGGGTTAATACGCTTGTCGAAGCGTTCTTCCCAAATGGCTTTTGCCTGGCGGCAGACTTTCATACCCTTAATTTTTGCCTTCGGAAGGTTCACATTCAGGATAACGCCGTCTGGCAATCCTTTCTCCAATACCTGCAGCGCGATTTTTTTTACGTAAGGCTTAACATGTTCAAAATCCGCATGCCAGCTATAATCCAGAAGCGAAAAACCAATGGCGGGAATCCCTTCAATGCCAGCTTCTACCGCAGCACTCATCGTTCCCGAATAAATAACATTAATCGAAGAATTCGAGCCGTGGTTAATGCCCGAAACACACAAATCCGGTTTGCGTTTCAGGATTTCATGAACCGCAATTTTCACGCAGTCTACGGGAGTTCCCGAACAGCTGTATTCGTTTTCCAGTGTCGGATCGATGGTAACCTTTTCAAGATGTAACGTATTGTTAATGGTAATTGCATGCCCCATTGCCGATTGCGGACTGTTGGGTGCCACCACAATTACTTCCCCGATTTCCTTCATCACTTCAATCAGAGCGCGGATCCCTGGAGCTACGATGCTATCGTCATTAGTTACTAATATCAAAGGTTTTTGCTTCATTTTGGCATTATTTTTTTACTTTCGCTAAAGTAAGCATTTTCTAATCGTGAGTTGGTACAATTTTTGTTTTACCTTTAACATATAAGAAGGAAGCTTTAACAAAAGATTATTGGAACATTAAGAAAGCCGCTTTCTTTTTTATGTAATTTAGTGAAAAATAATAATGAATACTTTTTGGCAATTTATGAAGAGAAATTATAAGGTTGTATTGCTGATAACCGTGTTGTCGGCTTTACTATGGAGTTTTATGCCTAATAAGAAGGAAGATCCGGAGAAAGACAAACTGCTTTTGGAGCTTTTGACTTTTGTTCTGGAAAAAGGGCATTATGACCCCATCGCGATGGATGACACATTTTCAAAAAGTGTTTATAAGGAGTATATCAACACTATTGACCCTTCGAGACGATTCTTTATCCAGTCGGATTTAGATGAGTTTAAGAAGTACGAAACCCAAATCGACGACATGATCCGTAACAAAGATTTAACTTTCTTTGAGCTGACCTACACCCGTTTGGAAGAGCGTATGGACGAATCCAGAAAAATCTATAAAGAGATATTAGATAAGCCTTTCGATTTTAATAAGGAAGAAAATATCGATACTGATTACGAAAAAATGCCGTTCTCCAAAAATAAGGAGGAACTGAAAGACCGTTGGCAAAAGCAATTGAAATTATCAGTATTGTCATCACTTACCGATAAATTAAAATTGGAAGAAGACAAGAAGAAAAAAGAGGCAGGTTATACCGAAAAAGCATTCGCAGCTATTGAAAAAGAGTCGCGTGAAACGACTTTAAAATCGTTGAATGAATATTTCGATTTCGTTGGGGAATTGGACAGAAACGACTGGTTCTCAGTATACTTGAATTCGATTGTGGAACGTTTTGATCCGCATACCTTCTATTTCGCACCAGAAGAGAAAGACAAATTCGATATCAGCATGAGTGGTACCTTGGAAGGAATCGGCGCACGTCTGCAAAAGAAAAACGACATTACAGAAATCTCCGAATTGATCCCTGGCGGACCCGCTTGGAGAGGCAAACAGCTGGAACAAGGCGACTTAATCATGAAAGTTGCTCAAGGCGGTGAGGAGCCAGTCGATGTTGTTGGTATGCGTTTAGATGACGTCGTTAAGAAAATCAAAGGTAAAAAAGGAACGGAAGTACGTTTAACAGTAAAGAAAGTTGACGGTACAATAAAAGTGATTTCAATCATCCGTGAAGTGGTGGAATTGGAAGAAACATATGCAAAATCAAGCGTTGTTAGAGAAGGAGGTAAGCTTTTCGGAGTGATTTACCTTCCCAAGTTCTACATCGATTTTGAAAATAAAGACAAAAGAGACGCGTTTAAAGATGTGGCTCAGGAAATAGAAAGACTTAAAGCACAAGGTGTTGAAGGTATTGTAATGGACTTAAGAGACAACGGCGGAGGTTCGCTTCAGACCGTTGTGGACATGGTGGGTCTGTTCATTGAAGACGGACCGGTAGTTCAGATAAAATCAGCAGGCAGAAAAAAAGAAGTATTGTTTGATAAAGATTCAAGAGTACAGTGGGACGGACCGTTAGTAGTAATGGTGAACAACTTCTCGGCATCAGCTTCTGAAATTTTTGCAGCGGCTATCCAGGATTACAAACGCGGAATCGTTATCGGAAGTAAGCATACTTACGGAAAAGGAACCGTACAGAATCTAATCGATTTGAATCAGTTCGTAAGAAGCAGTTCGTTTGGCGATTTAGGCGCTTTGAAAACGACCACTCAGAAATTCTACCGAATTAACGGCGGATCGACGCAACGCGAAGGAGTGTTAAGCGACATCGTAATGCCGGACAGATATTCTTATATCGAAATGGGAGAGCGTGACGTGGAAAATGCAATGCCGTGGGATAAGATCGATCAGGCCTCTTACAAAGTGACTAAAACTGCCACTTTTGACGATGTCATTGCAAAAAGCAAAGCCAGAATGGCAAGCAGCCCACAATTCAAACTGATTGACGAAAATGCAAAATGGATCAATGAGCGTAAGGATATGAATGTATACAGCCTTAATTACAATAAATTCAGAGCAGAAGAAAGCACAATTGAAGCAAACGCTAAGAAATTCAAAGCGCTTGTGGATTACAAAAGCGATCTGAAATTCACCTCTTTACCTTATGAGCAGGAAGCCTTCAAGAAAGATAGCCTATTGGCTCAGAAAAGGGAAAGATGGCATGAAAGCCTGGCGAATGATGTTTATGTGGAAGAAGCGTTAAACATTCTTTCGGATATGAAATCGACAGGTGTGATGAAAGAATCAAAAGGAACAATTAGTTTAAAAGATAAAAAACACAAAATAGCAGAAGTAAAATAAATTTATTTAAGCAACAAAAAAGCCATTCAGTACGAATGGCTTTTTTTTTAGTCTAAAACTTTTTCAAGTTTTCGTTGTGCTTTTTCTAAATCCTGCTCTAGATCATTTTGTTTAACGCTTGACTTCAAAAGTTTTTCTCTTGCCTTAAGTTCTTTTTCGGCATTAAGTTTTCCTTTTCTCATTTGCTTGTCGAACTTCTCCTGCTGGTTTTTCATTTCTTTTCGATGGTCTTCCAATCGGTCTTTAGCTTTCTCGACAGCTTTTTTAGCTTTTTCAAGTTTTTCTTTTTCCTTTTCAGCTTTTTTTAGCTCTTTCTCCATTTGATTGCGTTCTTTCTCCGCTTTCTTCATGTCTTTTTCAGCATCTTTTCGGGCTTTCTCTGCATCTCTTAAGTTGGCAATGCGTTCTTTTTCGATTTTTTCTGCCGTTGCCGCATTAGCTTTTGCTATTGCTTCAGCTTTTTCAGTTTCCGCCTTTACGTTCAGAGCCTCTGTCATTTGTGTCAGGGAATCTTTTACGACCTCCTGGGAAAATGCACATTGCAATCCGAAGACCGCAACGATTACCATTATTTTCTTTTTCATAAGTTCCTGTTTTTTCAGTATCACATTTGTGGTACCTTTACAAATGTAGTGATTAAAGTCCCCAAATGTAGTAATAAGACGCTAATTATGAAAATAACGATATACGCAGCCGCATTGAATTTACTGTTTCTTTTCGGCTGCAAAATGAATGAAACAAATAAGCCTGAAAATTTTAGCACTCCCATCGAGAGAGTTGTTGAGGAAAGTGAAGTAATTAATGCCAATGTCATTTTCGATTTTTATCCGACATCAACAACGGGAGTAATAATACATAGGGATGGTTTTGCTTTTTCATATGCAGAGGAATATGAGCAATCAGAATGGGTGGCTTATCAATTATCAGATAAGGATTTGACCCATAACGATTTCGATCGCCCGTTTTTTGTTG
This sequence comes from uncultured Flavobacterium sp., assembly GCF_946481155.1. The sequence goes on along the minus strand of NZ_CAMLMK010000026.1, from coordinate 4,155 downwards.
AAGATCCAAAAGTAAAAACGCATTCTGCGGATTGGAGAAATTATAAGAAATCGGGTTACGACAAAGGACATTTGTGTCCGGCCGGTGATCGTAAAAGTTCGTATAAAGTGTTTGAAGAGACGTTCTTCACTTCTAATATTTCACCGCAACGTCACGATTTTAATGATGGTGTCTGGAACAGGTTGGAACAGAAAGTCCGCTATTGGGCTAAAAAGAACGATGGTATCTATGTTGTTACCGGTGGGGTTTTAAACGAAAATTTAAAAACCATCGGAAAGGAAAAAGTCGCGGTTCCTAATTATTTTTATAAAGTGCTGATGACCAAAGACCGCAGTAAAATGATCGGTTTTCTTGTACCGCATAAAGATTCCGACAAACCGCTGTATGAATTTGTAACTGATGTTGACGCTATTGAGAAAATGACTGGGATCGATTTCTTTCCGAAACTTCCTTATGCTTTGGAAAAGAAATTAGAACAGTCTGACGATTATAAGAATTGGAGTTTTAAATAATTACCACTCGTTTACTTTATTCGCATCCATCTTAATGAAGATGAAAAGCAGGATGGTGAATGCCCATAAACTGGAACCACCATACGAGAAAAACGGAAGCGGAACCCCAATGGTTGGAAACATTTTTATAAGCATGGAGATGTTTACAAAGAAATGGGTGAATAGGTACGTGGCCACACAGTAGCCATATATTCTGCTGAATTTTGTCTTTTGTCGTTCGGCCATGTAAATTATCCGCAAAAATAAACACACAAATAAAAGGATTACTACCGTTGCACCAACAAACCCCCATTCTTCGCCCACGGTGGTGAAAATATAATCGGTGTGCTGCTCCGGAACGAAACCTCCTTTGGTTTGTGTTCCTTCAAGATAACCTTTGCCAAGCCAACTCCCTGAACCGATGGCAATCATCGACTGGTTAAGATTATAGCCTTCCTTCTGCATGTTGACATCTTCGCCAATCAGCACATTGATACGGTCTTTCTGATGCGGTTCCAAAACGGTTTCGTATACATAATCCACCGATAAAACCATTCCTGTTATCAAAAGAAAAATAATTCCGTAGATGATAGGATTTCTTGTAATTCGGGTATTAAAGATAAAATGAACAATCATCACCAAAGCCACAAATCCTATAAGAAATACCGGTTTCACCACCAAAGCTAAAATGAAAAGAGCTATACCTATAAAACCTGTCCAAAGATACCAGCTAGGCAATCCTTCGCGATAAAGTACAAAGATTAGGGAAATAAAAATCATGGCACTACCGGCATCGGGCTGCATTAGTATGAGGAGTACAGGAAATATAAAAACAGCCAGTGCAAAAAGTTGGTGCTTAAATTTTTTCAGGTTAATTTGCGTGTCGCTGACCAATTTTGCTAAAACCAGTGCTGTTGCAGTTTTAACGAATTCGGAGGGCTGGAAACCAAATCCCCCGAACTGATACCAGTTGGTTTGCCCTTTAATGGTCTTACCAAAGGCAAATAATCCCAAAAGTGATATGATCCCAATAATGTAAAAAACGGTGGAGTACTTTTCGAAAATCTTCGCCTCCATCGAAAGAATAAGAAAGATTAACGGAATGGTAAGGAAGATGAAGAGCATCTGCCTTCCGTAGGTCTGACTTACATCAAAAAGGGAAGTTTCTTCAACAGGTAGCGATGCGGAATAGATATTCATCCAGCCCAGAATGACCAGGATGGTATAAATAAAAACGGTAATCCAGTCGATGTTGTTGATTACGCTTTGGTTCTTCATTCCGTTTATTTGTTAATAGTAAAAGGTTGGCCGCTGGTAACTTTAGCATATTCTGCTTCTAAGCTGCCTTCAAGCATTCTTCTCTCTAAATCTACTCGTGTGATGGTATCTTTCTTGATGTATTTTTCAATCATTAAACTGGTAATCGGACCAGCCCATCTGGAACCCCAATATCCATTTTCTACCAATACGGCAATAGCAATTTTTGGGTTATTTCTCGGAGCAAAGGCCACGAAAACCGAGTGGTCGGTGAGCTGAACACGTTGCCCGTTGATTTTGGTAAAGTTTTCCGCTGTACCTGTTTTTCCGCAAATTTCTATTCCTTCCACTCTTAAACCTGCGGCTGTTCCGAAATTATATACATCAAATAATCCGTTCGTTACAGGTCGGAAATACTGCTTGTCGATAGTAGTGATATGTTTCGTAGTGAATTTTTTGTCGATTTTTTGCCCCTTGATTTTCTTAATCATGTGAGGCGTATAGTAATAGCCTTCATTAGCAATGATAGCCATCATGTTGGCTAACTGCATAGGTGTCATAAGAATTTCTCCTTGTCCGATGGAGTTAGATATGATGGTTGAACTTTTCCAGCCGCCATTCGGGTACCAGCGATCGTAATATTTTGAGGTAGGAATATGTCCTTTTCTTCCCGGAGGCAAGTCGTAACCCATAAAATTCCCCAATCCGAAGCTTTTCAGGTGGCCACTCCAGGCATTTACCCCGTATCTTGGTTTTTGGTATTTATCGATGGTTTGACGATATACATTTCCGAAATAGGCATTACACGATTTATAAATTCCGATGTTCAGCTCGCGAACACCCCCTCCGCAGTGACATTTCATGAAGGAACCACGTCCATAGGAGAAACCGTGACTACAGTTAAATTGTGTTTTCTCGTCGATTACACCTTCCTGTAAACCGATTAATGCCGTTAGGATTTTGAATGGAGAACCCGGAGGGTATTCGGCTAATAAACCTCTGTCAAACAATGGCATTGCAATAGAGTCATTGTATAAAGCCGTATAGTTTTTAGAACGCTCACGGCCTACTAAAATTGCCGGATCATAAGACGGTGCCGTAACCAAGGCCAGAATTTCTCCCGTTTTTGGCTCAATGGCAACAATTCCGCCACGTTTGTTTTTCATTAAGGCTTCTCCGTATTTTTGGAGTTCCATGTCTAGACTTAGCGTAATGTCTTTTCCCTGAACGGCTATGGTATCGTAAATCCCTTCTTTGTAAGGCCCGATGTCTTTATTATAACGATCACGCTGACGGTATTTCACGCCTTTCACGCCACGAAGGATTTCTTCGTAAGTCTGCTCCACGCCCTGCATGCCGATTAAGTCACCACTTTTATAATAAGGATGTTTTTTGATGATGGCATCATTTACCTGAGTAATATAACCGAAAACATTTGCGCCGACAGTTACCTGATAATCCCGTAAGGAACGTTTCTGGATGTAGAAGCCTTCATATTTTCTTATTTTTTCCTGAAAAGCGGCATATTCCATCTTGTTCAGCTGCGGAAGGAAAACAGAAGGTAAGCGCGGACTATAAACAATAGCCTTGTTGATTTTTTTAATGAATTCTTCTTTCGGGATATTTAAAATAGTACAGAATTCCAGCGTATCAAGATTCTTGATTTCTTTTGGAATCACCATGATGTCATAAGAAGGCTGATTGGCTACAAGCAATTCGCCGTTCCGGTCATAAATATAACCGCGCTCGGGATAGTCGTAAACAATTTTGATGGCATTGTTATCCGATTTCTTGATATAGGAATCGTCGAGAATTTGTAAATAAAAAAGCCTTGCTATTATCAGCAGTGCTGAAACAACAATCAAACCGGGCAAAAAAATCTTTCTCATCGTTTGTTTGGCTTAATCAAATAAATAATGATAATGCAAAGCAGCAATGTAAATATTGTCGACAGTAAAGTTCGTAATAAAATTTCCCAAAAGAAATTAAATCGGAAGATTTCTAAAAGATATAACACCAGGTGATGAAGCAAAACCGCAATAAGGATGAAAGTGAAGCGTTCCGGAGAAAGCTTATCAGCAATTTTAACCGTTTGATATTCGTAACTGATACCAAAAGCAAATTTAAAGATATACGGTCTGAAATACGCCAGTACAAGACAAGCCGTAGCATGGACGCCTCCTGAATTGCCAAACATGTCCATAGTCAGGCCAAGTAAGAAACTGGCAGCCAGAAGCCCGGCCCTGTTTCCGTTTACCGGGTAGAGAAGAATAAATAAAATGTAAGGGAAAGGATTTACGAACCCTAAGAAGTTAATGTTATTAAACACCACCACCTGAAGGGCAAGTAAAAATACAAACCGGAAAGTATTTAGGATAAACGTACTATTCATCAGGTTTTGTTTCTT